>NZ_LJOU01000035.1:0-49654 GCF_001672085.1 Anabaena sp. AL93
CAACTCCCCCAACTCCCCCTGTTCCCTGTTCCCTGTTCCCTGTTCCCTGTTCCCTAAATTATATGAGTCTCGAAGTTGGTATTATCATGGGTAGTGATTCCGATTTGCCTACAATGAAGGATGCGATCGCTATTTGTGAAGAATTTGGTATTGTAGTTGAAGTTGCCATTGTCTCTGCCCATCGTACCCCAGAACGGATGGTTGAGTATGCTAAAACTGCACATCAACGCGGTATCAAGGTAATTATCGCTGGTGCTGGTGGTGCGGCACATCTCCCTGGTATGGTAGCATCTTTAACTCCTTTACCTGTGATTGGTGTTCCCGTCGCTACTCGGAATTTACAAGGTGTTGATTCTTTATATTCTATAGTGCAAATGCCAGCAGGAATACCCGTCGCTACCGTCGCTATTGGGAATTCTAAAAACGCTGGACTTTTAGCTGTACAAATTCTTGCTACTCACCAACCAGAATTACTCGAAAAAGTGCAAGTTTATCGGCAAAGTCTTTGTAATATGGTCATGGAAAAGCAAGCTAAACTAGACCAGCTTGGATATGAAAAATATTTACAACCATAGATATTTACACCAGGCGGTTAGAAACCGCGTCTACACAGGCAAAACCCACCTGCGTGGGTTAAGATTTATTAGTCCATGAAGACGGACTTGGTTTATGTAGCCGCGTATCCCTAACGGGAGGCGAAGCCATATTGTATTCGCCAGGGCTTAGTGCAAAATATAAATATTCACATACCTCCATATTAAGTCGTGAACCATCCTATCAACACCTCAGCCCAAACCCAAAATCGCAAAGCAGATCATATCCGCATCTGTTTAGAAGATAATGTCCAATCTCCAGTAACTACCACTGGTTTAGAAAAATATCGCTTTACTCATGCTTGTTTACCGGAAATTGATGGTAAAGATATTGATGTGAGTACGACATTTTTGGGAAAACATCTCCATGCACCTTTGTTAATTTCTTCCATGACGGGAGGTACAGAACAAGCGGGAATTATTAACCGTCGTTTGGCTGAAGTTGCCCAAGAATACAAATTAGCAATGGGTGTAGGATCTGTAAGAGTAGCAGTGGAAAAACCTCAAGTTGCGGATACTTTTGCCATTCGTAAATATGCGCCGGATATTCTCCTCTTTGCCAATTTAGGCGCGGTACAGCTTAATTATGAATATGGTATTGATGAATGTTTACGAATTGTTGATCTGGTCGAAGCTGATGCTTTGATTTTACATATTAACCCTTTGCAGGAATTCATTCAACCCAGGGGTGATACTAATTTTTATGGATTGCTTGACAAAATATCTGACTTGTGTAACGATTTGCCAGTTCCCGTAATTGCCAAAGAAGTAGGTAATGGAATTTCCGCAACTATGGCAGAAAAACTGATAGCTGTGGGAGTGCAAGCTATTGATGTGGCTGGTGCTGGTGGTACGTCTTGGGCGATGGTTGAAAGTGAACGGGCAGAAACCTCCTTACAGCGGCGTTTGGGGCAAACATTTGGGGACTGGGGGATACCCACAGCCGATTGTATTGCCAGTATTCGGGAGCATGATCCCGATATTCCCTTAATTGCTTCTGGGGGCTTACGCAATGGTTTAGATGTGGCTAAAGCGATCGCTCTAGGGGCTGATATTGCTGGTTTAGCAATGCCCTTTCTCAAAGCAGCGGCAGTATCGGAAGCGGCTGTAGTAGAATTAACAGAGGTTTTAATTGCCGAAATCACCACCGTATTATTTTGCACTGCCAATAGCAACCTGTATAAATTAAAGCAATCTCAGAGTTTACAACGAACAACTGACCACTGACAACTGACCACTGACAACGAACAACTGACAACTGACTTATAAATAACTAATGACTAATTTTCTTAAACAAACCCTAGCAAGTTTAATTGGTAGTTTACTAGGACTGACAATTTTTTCTGGAGTCAGCACACTGGGATTCTTATTAATATTAATTGCGGTTGCTAGTTCTCAAAGTTCAGCCCCAACAGTCAAAGATAAGTCAGTTTTAGTTTTGGACTTGTCTATGAAAATCACCGATAGTGAACCTAATTCCAGCCAACTTTTGCAAAAAACTTTTAGCGGGGTTGAAGAAAATAACATCACACTTCGCAAAGTTGTAGAAACCTTAGATAAAGCCGGACGTGATCAAAAAATTGTAGGTATTTATATAGATGGAACTAATGCTAATAGTGCAGTTGGTTATGCTTCCTTGAAAGAAATCCGTCAAGCATTAGAAAAATTCCGCAAAACCGGCAAAAAAATTATTGCCTATAGTACAGATTGGAGTGAAAAAGAATATTATCTAAGTTCCGTAGCCAATCAAGTTATAGTTAATCCTATGGGAGCAATGGAAATGAACGGTTTAAGTTCACAACCAATGTTCTTAGCGGGAGCATTTGAAAAATACGGCGTTGGTGTGCAGATTGTGCGGGTAGGTAAATTTAAGGGTGCAGTAGAACCGTTAATCCTCAATAAACTCAGCCCAGAGAACCGGGAACAAACTCAGAAATTGTTAGATGATGTGTGGGGAGAGTGGCGGAAGTCTGTAGGTGCAAGCAGAAACATTCTACCGCAGAAATTGCAAGCGATCGCTAATAGTCAATCAATTTTAGAAGCCACAGAAGCTAAATCTAATAGTCTAGTGGATACGATTGCTTATGAAGATCAAGTATTCACCGACTTAAAAAAATTAACTGGTAACAGTGAAAAAGATCAAACATTCACAAAAATCAGCTTGGCTGATTATGCCGAAGTTCCCGGAAAATCCTCAAATTCAGATCATAAAATTGCCATTGTTTATGCAGAAGGAGAAATAGTTAACGGTAGCGGTGACGAAGGACAAATTGGCGGTGATAACTTTGCAAAAATATTCTCAAAAATTCGCCAAAATGATCAAATCAAAGCAGTAGTTTTAAGAATTAATAGCCCTGGTGGTAGTGCTACCGCAGCCGAAATCATGCAGCGAGAAATCAAATTAACTCGTCAAATCAAACCCGTCATCGTTTCTATGGGAGATGTAGCTGCTTCTGGTGGTTATTGGATTGCAAGTGATTCCAACCGCATTTTTGCCCAAGCTAATACCATTACAGGTTCTATAGGTGTCTTTGGCGTATTATTTAATGGTCAAAAACTAGGCAATAATAATGGCATAACTTGGGATAGCGTAAAAACGGCTCAGTATGCAGATCAACAAACCATTTCCCGTCCTAAATCACCTCAAGAATTAGCAGTTTATCAACGCAGTGTTGACCGCATTTATAATCTATTCTTGCAGAAAGTTTCCCAAGGACGGAAAATTCCCACTGCAAAAGTAGCAGAAATCGCCCAAGGACGAGTTTGGTCAGGAACAGCAGCCAAACAAATCGGTCTAGTTGATGAAATTGGTGGTTTAAATGTAGCCATTGAATATGCAGCTAAACAAGCGAAATTAGGAACTGATTGGGAAATACAAGAATATCCGCGAAGTACAACCTTTGCAGAAAAGTTATTTGGTAAAAAATTAGATCAAACAAAAGCCAAATTAGGCATAGAAAAAACCCAAACTAAAAACTCAAACCCCTTAATAAATGAACTAGAAAAATTCCAACAGGAAATCAAAACCTTGCAAACAATGAATGATCCTCAAGGGATTTATACTCGTTTACCAATTAACTTTAAAATTGAATAAGTAGGTTGGCGTTAAAAATTGTCGTTGGGGCAAGGGAACAGGGAACAGGGAACAGGAAGAGGGTTTGGGCGATTTTACTTTTCGTTACATATTTCGGTTTTTTTCCGTTCACCTACTTAGGTAATTGGTAATTGGTAGTTAACGAGGATTAAACTATTGATGCTAAAATTACAAAATATAGCGATTATTGGTCGAATAAAATATAGTCGAGGGCGCAGAAGAAAGCGCCTCTACTGTCTTTAAAATTTAAAACTGTACCTCACTGATTTTAACCCAGAAAAATTACACTAATAAACTGACATGAACACTGTTACCCTAAATCTAGATCCAGTTGTTCGCCTTACAGATGATCAGTTTTACCAACTCTGTATGGCTAATAAAGATGTAAACTTAGAACTCAATGCACAGGGAGAATTAATTATCGTGCCACCAGTAGGAGGAGAAAGCGGCCGTAGTGAATCTGATTTAAATTTCAAAGTAAGTCTTTGGAACTACAAAACCCAATTAGGAATAGTATTTAGTTCCTCTACTATTTTTCAACTTCCTAATGGTGCAAAACGTTCTCCTGATGTTGCTTGGGTAAAATTAGATCGGTGGGAAGCACTAACTGTTGAAGAAAGAGAAAAATTTCCCCCACTCGCACCTGATTTTGTCATTGAACTGAGATCAAAAACAGACAGACTTAAAACCCTGCAAGAAAAATGCACCGAATATATAAATAATGGCGTGCGTTTGTGTTGGTTAATTAATCCCTACGATAAACAAGTAGAAATTTACCGACTGGAACAACCTGTAGAAATTGTTCAATTTCCTGTATTACTGTCTGGAGAAGATGTGTTATTAGGGTTTGAATTACAATTTTGAGATCCACAAACAATTTATCTTGAGGTGGGCATTGCCCACCCTCAATAATGCTATTGAAAACGATAATTGCGATCGCCACGTTCACCATTCGCATCTCTTATGGATAAACCCGTAGGAATAGCATTACCTTGAGGATCTACTTTTACCCTCACTAAAATTGGTTGTTGTCTACCATTCCTGGCTTCCTGAATTTGCGAAATATCCTCATTAATCTGTTGTCTTTGTTCTTCAGGAATGAAATAGTCTTCTAACCCATAATTAATCAAACCGTCTTGATAATTACCTTTTAAAGCTACCTGATTATTAGATAAATAAACAGGACGATTACTACTTACCCGGATAGGTTTCCAAGACTGAAGTTCATTTCTATCAAAAGATTGTCGTTCTTGCAAAATTAAATATAAGATACTCCCTGGGGCAATTTGTCTACCCCTGCGAGAATTTCTTCGCAACCAGTCATTCCAACCCGGCAATCTTCTCAAAGTTTCAGGACGGGAAATATTATAATCTAAGTTCAATGAAGAACCCCTGACAACATCATTAGAATCTACAGGTACAGTTTGCAAAATTACTGTCTTACCCGTCATATCTGTATACATTGCCTGAGAAGGTACAGCCAGAATTAAACCTACTTGAACCAATAAAGGAGCAATTAATCGCCAAATCGGTAAAGGTTTATTAGCTTTCTGTTCTGTAGCCTTAAGATAATCCCGAAAAGTCAATTTTTCGGAAAATTCCATTTCTGGAGTGAAGGTTTTTTTTGATTCAGGGAAGTCATTTTTCATGGGATTGATTTAGTTAGTAATTGGTAATTGGTAATAGATAATAGATAATAGGAAAAAATACTTTTCCCATTCCTGCTAATTTTTCGATAGGAATTTATCCGCAGAGATTTATATAGAAAGAACTCAGATTTAATTTTTTGTGAGTAAGTAGAAAGGCGTAAAAAAGTCGAACTCAGGTGTCTGAATTTTGATTGAGAATTATCCTATTAAGTAGGTGAACACAATAAAACCAAACTGTGTAAAGAAACGTAAAATCGCCCAAACCCTCTTCACTCTTGCCTTTTGCCTCTTGCCTTTTGCCTTGCCATAACGACAATTTTCAACGCCAACCTACTTACTTTCTACTTCGATAATCACCTCCACTATTGCCTCTGTTATCTCTCTCCCTTTCTCTATCCCTCTCCCTCTCTCTATTTCTCTCCCTTTCTCTATCTCTCTCTCTACTATCGTTAGTGCCTCCACTACCACTCCGATAATCACTGCTACTATTGCTTCTGTTATCGCCTCTACTATCGTTAGTGCCTCCACTACTACTCCGATAATCACTGCTACTATTGCTTTTGTTATCGCCTCTACTGTCGTTAGTGCCTCCACTACTAGTTTTATTCCCACTATTCCCACTATTCCCGCTATTCCCACTATTCCCACTATTCCCACTACCACCGCTATTCCCGCTACCACCACTATTCCCACTATTCCCACTATTCCCACTATTCCCACTATTCCCACTATTCCCACTATTCCCGCTACCACCGCTATTCCCGCTACCACCAATATTCCCACTATTCCCGCTACCACCGCTATTCCCGCTACCACCGCTATTCCCACTACCACCACTATTTCCGCTACCACCGCTATTCCCACTACCACCGCCATTCCCACTACCACCACTATTCCCGCTACCACCGCCATTACTAGTTTTAGAAGTAGTAAAGCGACGTTCAAACCAAAGTCCGGCAGCAATGAGAGAATAACCGCAAATACCAAATACTAAAGCCCGGAAAAGAACCTCAGTATTATATTCTAAAACCCGGCTGATAATTTGCAGGGTAAATAATAACATACCACACCAAAATGCGGCTCTTTTTCGTAATTTCAACCCTTCTTGAACTAATCCCCAGGCTAATATTGCCAATAAAACATTGAAGATGAAAATGCCTAGTTCGGTAATTCTGCTGATAGCTTGATGCCAAAAAGGAGTAATCAGAATAAACCCTAAAAAAGTAGTAATAATGCCAAGTCTGAAAAATACTTCTCGTCGAAGTGGACTATTGCTTTGACGAATTAGAAACAACCATTGTAAAACTGCCAAACCGCTGAGAATCCCTAAATCAATAATTGGCAAAGATGGTAATACATTCGATGAATTACTAGTTGAATTGAAGGGATTTAAAAATGATAAACTGCCAATAGAGTCAACCGATTCCCATTGCCAACGGAAAGATAAAAGATAAAAAACCACACCAAAGCAAATCAAGCCAAAATTACGTGCCAGGGGTTGAAACAATCTATAATTAACTGTGGGAAAAAGTAAATCGTCATAACTCCAAAGTAAGGCAGGTGGTAAAGCCAACGCAAAGGAAGCTATCCAAGAAGCTGCATCAGAAAATGTTAAGAGTGGTAAAGGTCTGAGGTTATATTGCAAAGATATAATAAATGCCACAACTCCTATGCCAAAAATCCACCGGGATCTGCAAATATAAGCTAAGGGAACAAACAGTAACCATGATAGTAAGGGCATATGGCGCACAGCTAACCGCGCCCAAGTCACTTCCCCAGATTCAGATCCTAAATTACCAATTCCTATCCAGTAACCGATTTGAATGAGGACAATAGCCATAATTCCCAAAGAATTGAGGGAAAGACTATAAGCCATAACTAACACCCCAACCCCCCAAGCTAAAAATAACTCAGAAGCTGAACCGCTAATATTGAATATTTGCGCCATTAACATGAGGGTTGCCCCTAAAATAAAAGCACTGAGAATTAACAATGCTTCTCCGAGTACCCGTTTACCCTCTTGAGATTTTTTACCTTGATTTGTGGTAAGTGTAGGTTCTCGCCAAGTCAAAAACCCAGTAATGGCTGTGGAGAGAAATAAACTCATTAACAAGATAAACTTAACGTCCCGTGACCAACCTTGCCAATTTGCGCCCACAAGGGTCATTAAACCTAAGCCTAATAATAAACCGCCGATGACAATGGCAATGACACCAAAACTATCACGGGTAGATTCTTCTATTTTATTAAATTGATGCCGCTTGGCTATTTGGTCGTACTGGGAAGAACTAATAATTCCTTCGTCTCGCCAACGTTGTGATTCTTGGCGCAGTTTTTGCTGAAAATTGTTAAATATCATGACCTCTCCGGTACATAAGTGTAACACCAAATCTAAAATCGTAATTTGGCATGAGTTTGACAAACATTAACAAAACAAGGTTAGCCTCTAGCTAAAAGCCAGAAGCCATAACAGACGAACTTTGCAAACGCCATGTAAATATCGGTCAATGTCTTTTTAGTATGCAGCCAAATATATTGATTGCATTGTTCTCATGTAACAGTTTCTCTTCTGATTTAATTTGGTAGAAATTAATATGGAAAAACCTTCCAATTTATTGCTTAAAGTTACCCGACAGTTATTTACAAATGTAGAGGAACAAACAAAGTTTATAGATGCTTTAGTTCATCCCCAACCTTTTGCACCTTGCATTCTTTGGTGTCAAGATAAACCAGAGATTTCGCCTTTTTCAGTGCAAACGCCAACACATTGGCAACCGCATTTTGTAGACCGTTTATCTTTGGGTGAAAAACCAGGTAAGCATTCTCTTCATGAACAAGGATCTTTTTATTGTTTAGATTTTTCTTCGGTATTTTCTGCTTCGGTTTTGTTGGCTATTCCTGAATCAATATCTATGGTTTTTGATATGTGTGCTGCCCCTGGTGGTAAGAGTGTGTTTGCTTGGAGGGCTTTAAAACCTGATTTGCTAATTACTAATGAGGTGATTGGTAAGCGGTTGGGAATGCTAATTTCTAATTTAAAACGTTGTCAAATTAAACCTAGTGGGGTAGTAAATAGAGATTCGAGTATTTTTGCAGAATTGTTGCCGGCTTCGAGTAATTTGGTGATGGTTGATGCACCTTGTACTGGTCAATCTTTACTAGCTAAGAATGAGAAAGCACCGGGATGTTTTCACTCGACTTCAATTAATAAAAGTGCCAATCGTCAAAAACGGATTATTGCTAATTCTGCCCAAGTTGTCGCCCCTCAAGGTTATTTGGCATATATGACTTGCACTTATTCTCCTGAAGAAAATGAGCAGGTTTGTGAATGGTTTTTGGAACGGTTTCCGCATTTTCAAGCTGTGAAAGTTGATCATTTATCTACTTTTCAATCTCGTTTAACTAGTATTCCTTGTTATCGGATGTTTCCTCAATATCGGTTGGGTGCAGGTGCTTTTACGGCGTTGTTTAAAAATGCGATGGAAGGTGATGCGAAGAGGGTTGATTTAGAGTCTATGTCTGCTATGTGGAGATATCGAAGTATGTAGTGTTCTTTGATGCTGTCCGAATAAAGCCCACCTGCGTGTGATTTACATTTTTTCTCACGCAGAATCACGAATAAGTATTAAGATTTACAAATTAAAATAAGTCGTCATCAGGTAAATCAAGGCTTTTACGTCATTTTTGCGTAATTATTGCACAATTTAGTATAACTTTTTTAATAGAATAGTATTTTTTACCGTAGTCAAGTTAACATAAATCATTTTATATTTATGTAGTAAAAGTGACAGTTTAGGCAAAATATCCGCCAAAAAAGCAGTAGTTTGTCCTAGATTCTCAGTGATACTAATATTTCACTCTTGAAGTACACCCAAGATGAGCATTACCCACTAGAATCTGGATACAGTCTGCATTGCCTATCCTACGTAATCAAGATTTTCATAAATTATTTAGGAGCGCATTATGTTTGATAGTTCTGAAAAGTCTTTTGATTCCTCTTTATCAGGATTGGGCAATTCCTCAACTTACCTGGATAAAGATCCTTTAAATCCTAATCCAGGGTTTGGTTTACAGCAACTTCCATCGTTAAATGCACCTCTTGATTATGCTGGAAATACCCGATCTAAAGCCCGTAATGTTGGTACTTTAACAAGTCTTCAGAGTTTTAATGATTGGGTAGGAAGTGCTGATACTAATGATTACTATAGTTTGTGCTGTTGGTGCATTAACAGCAACTCAAAGTTTTAGTGATTGGATAGGAACTGCTGATACTAATGATTACTATAGTTTCAATGTAGGCACACAAAGTAACTTTAGTCTAAATTTAACAGGCTTAAGTGCCGATGCAGATGTTGAATTACTCAATAGTTCTGGTACTGTAATTTCCGGTTCTTATACTGATGGAATTGTTTCTGAATCCATTAATACTCAGTTGAGTGCAGGTGCTTATTATGTGCGGGTGTTTCAATATAGTGGCAACACTAACTACAGTTTGTCCTTAAATGCTATTGCTCTTCCTGTTGATAATGCTGGAAATAGCCTAGATACAGCCCGTGCTGTTGGTGCATTAACAGCAACTCAAAGTTTTAGTGATTGGATAGGAACTGCTGATACTAATGATTACTATAGTTTCAATGTAGGCACACAAAGTAACTTTAGTCTAAATTTAACAGGCTTAAGTGCTGATCCAGATGTTGAATTACTCGATAGTTCTGGTACTGTAATTTCCGGTTCTTATACTGATGGAATTGTTTCTGAATCCATTAATACTCAGTTGAGTGCAGGTGCTTATTATGTGCGGGTGTTTCAATATAGTGGCGACACTAACTACAGTTTGTCCTTAAATGCCACTGCTGTTGCACCAACTCCAACTCCCACGCCAACTCCAACTCCAACTCCAACTCCCACAGATTGGTACAGTCAAAATCTACTAGATGCTCAAATTATCACTTTAACTAGTTCCTTAGCTGCTGATGGTAATTTGAGTCGCAATGATATGATTTCCATTTTCCGCGATGCTAAAGATGGTAGTGTAATTGATGCCAATGAGTTAACTGACTTACGGACTCTTGTTAGTAACTCTACCCTCTTCACTATGGCTGATTCCGTGAAAGTCCTGTCTAATAAGATTGCCAATAGTGATGCAGCTAACACTCGTTCCGGTTTTGGTAACTTGTTTGCCGATAGTAGTGATACCCAAATGGAAAATCTGATTGGTAAGTGGTTCTTAGGTACTGATCGCCCCGATACAGGTTATATCTATAGTTATGCTAGTGGTTCTCTGTTCCAAAATGGTGCTAGTGCTGATGATATTTACCAAGGAGCGGTGGGAGATTGCTATTATGTAGCAACTTTGGCTTCTATTGCCCAGGAAAAACCTGAGTACATCCAAAATATGTTTACGGACAATGGTGATAATACCTTCACTGTGCGTTTTTATAACAATGGTGTAGCTGATTATGTCACAGTAGATCGTTACTTACCAACTTATTCATCAGGTAATGCCGCTTATGCTGGTTGGGGTGGAGGTTCTTCTACTTCCACTAGCAATGAACTTTGGGTAGCTTTAGCAGAAAAAGCTTATGCTCAGTTAGCTGAATCTGGTTGGAGTCGTACTTACAGTGGTACTCAAAATAACTCCTATGCAGCTATAGAAGGTGGTTGGATGGATACAGTAATTCGCCAGGTAACAGGATTAAGTGCTACTTCCCAATCTGTCGGCAATATGACTCAAACTCAACTGATTAATTTGGTTAATTCTAATCAGGTGTTAACAGCGGGTTTTGTCTATGGCGCTGGTTATGGTGTTGTTGATGGTCATGCTTACACCATTACTGCCTATAATGCCACTAATGGAACTTTCCACTTACGTAACCCTTGGGGTTCTACCCATGCTAATGTCACTTGGGATCAATTATTATCTTTGAGAGCGATTATTCAATGGTCTAATATATAGACATAGTTCAAAGCAGTATAAATAATTAATGTTTATACTGCTGGTTACTGATTTAATAATGATTTGAATAATTGGAGGTGATGTGGTTGAAACCGTTATTATTGCTTTTTAGTTTATTCGGTTTTGATGGTATGGTAAATTCTTGTAATTATTTACCTACAGATTTTCACTATCAACCATCTTCACACTTACAGTCAAAAGCTGTTAATAAGAAAGTTATGATTAAGGTTTCTTTATTATCTCAAGAGAATAAATTACCACCTTTAGGTATTCCTCCCCAACCTAACCGCGATATTGGTTTTGCGACTGTATTTATCAGCTTAGAAAATCATCAGATGAAAAATCAAACGGTGATCATTAAAAATATTGAAGTTCGTAATGTTTCTGATCATAAATTACAATCTTTTAGTTTTCAGCCAAAACAAATTGAATTAAAACCTTTAGAAAATTCGGTAATTGATATTCATCTAACTAATAAAATCGGCTATGCTGGAAAAGATCAAGTAAAAGCAATAATTACCTATCAAATCGGAGAAGAAGTTAATAAAATTGAATCTCAAGCTGTTGAGGTTGATAGACATTAGCTAGTGTGTTAATTCTAAATCCCTTATCCCATAAGACTTCATGCACAAAATGTGTCGCCATATTTTTATAAGTCGGGGATCTAATTTTTAAAGTGTATTAATATCAATACCTTTGGCTTGCAATTTTGCTAATAAGGTTTGATAATTTTGACGTTCTTGTTCTGTACGTTGATATTCCTGCTCTGCACGTTGATATTCCTGCTCTGCACGTTGATTTAATTCCAGAGATGTGAGAAACTTCCGCCCTTCAGGATAATAAATTTCTAAATTATCTGCTGTTAATTCAAACCGTATTCCTAAACGGGGACTTACCCAATTATTGATTTCTTCAATCTCTTCTAGCCATGCTTGTTCAAGAATAAAACCTGTTAATTCGATTTTGTCTGGATTATAAACATAGTATTCTTCCACGCCATGACGTTGATAAAAAAGGAGTTTCTTTGCCATTTCTTGACTACGATTTCCTGGAGATAGAATTTCAAATACTACTTGAGGTGCAATATTATTTTCTTCCCATTGTTTGTAAGAACCTCTTTTACCTTTTGGTCTCCCGAAAATTACCATAACATCAGGTGCTTGACGAGTTTTTACACTTCCCTCAACTGGATACCAAAGTAAATCACCTGCGATGAAAACATCATTTTCTGATGCAAATAATATTTCTAAATTTTCTTTAATTTTAACTATCCATTCATAATGTTCTGTATTATCAGCCATGGGATTTCCATCACTATCAGGGTAGATAATTTCTGGTTTGGTTTCTGGTGTGAGTTGTTGTACCATTTCTGTAGCTCCATTTTACCCAAGGTAAATAAATTTTTTAACTTGACAGTGGCACTTATGAATCTATTGGTAAATGTGAACTATCCAAAATGTGCCAGGAATTGCTATGCTAAAACTATAATAACTATTAAGGAAACAATGCGATCGCCTACTCTAACCCCGACAATGACTGCTTTTCCCTTGGCTGCTGTGGTTGGTCAAGAAGCCATTAAGATAGCCTTACTGTTGACAGCAGTTGATCCCGTTTTGGGGGGTGTGGTAATTGCAGGTCGTCGTGGTACGGCTAAATCTGTGATGGCGCGTGCTATTCACGCTTTGTTACCACCTATTGAAGTTGTGAAAGGTTCTGTTAGCAACTGTGACCCCAATCACCCCGAAGAATGGGATGATAAGCTTTTAGCGGAACAAAGACAAGAGATAGAAACGGAAATTATCCCTGCACCTTTTTTGCAAATTCCTCTGGGGATTACGGAAGACAGACTTTTAGGTTCTGTGGATGTGGAACAGTCGGTTAAACAAGGTGATACGGTTTTTCAACCGGGGTTACTGGCTACAGCTAATCGAGGTGTGCTGTATGTGGACGAAATCAACCTATTAGATGACCAAATTAGTAACCAACTTTTATCAGTATTATCCGACGGACGGAATCAAATTGAACGGGAAGGAATTAGTTTTCAACATCCCTGCAAACCGTTGTTTATTGCCACCTATAATCCAGAAGAAGGGGCATTAAGAGAACATTTACTTGATAGAATAGCGATCGCCTTATCAGCAAACGGAGTTCTGGGTATAGATCAAAGAGTACAGGCAGTTGAACAAGCGATCGCCTATTCCAAATCTCCCTCAGAATTTCTCCAACAATACAGCGAAGACATAGACTCCCTCAAAACCCAAATCATCCTGGCACGGGAATGGTTAAAAGAAGTTACCATTACCCAAGAGCAAATTGCCTATCTCGTCAATGAAGCCATTCGCGGAGGTGTAGAAGGACATCGTGCAGAACTATTTGCAGTCCGCGTAGCCAAAGCCGCAGCAGCCTTAGAAGGACGTAACACCGTCACTGCTGAAGATCTACGTCGGGCTGTGGAATTGGTGATAGTTCCCAGAACCACTATAATACAAACACCACCCCCAGACCAACCACCACCACCTCCCCCACCACCACAAGAAAGTCAAGACGAGTCGGAACAAGAAGAAGAACAAGAGGAAGAACAGGAAGAGGAAAAAGAAGAAGACCAAGAACAGCAAGAACCCCCAGATATTCCCGAAGAGTTTATCTTTGACCCAGAAGGGGTAATTCTCGACCCAGAAGTGCTTTATTTTACCCAAATGGCACAACGGCAAGGTAAATCAGGAAGTCGTAGTATTATCTTTTCAGACGATAGGGGACGGTACATTAAACCGATGATTCCCAAAGGTAAAGCTCGGAGAATAGCCGTAGATGCCACATTGCGAGCCGCAGCCCCGTATCAAAAAGCACGCCGCGCTAGACAACCTGGTAAAAAGGTGATTGTTGAACAGGGAGATATCCGTTCTAAACGGTTGGTGAGAAAAGCCGGTGCTTTAGTGGTGTTTGTTGTGGATGCTTCTGGTTCAATGGCTTTAAATAGAATGCAATCTGCCAAAGGTGCAGTTATGCAGCTTTTAACAGAAGCCTATCAAAACCGGGATCAAATCTCTTTGATACCCTTCCGAGGAGAGCAAGCGGAAGTATTATTACCTCCTACCCGTTCCATTGCTTTAGCCAAAAATCGCTTAGAAAGATTGCCCTGCGGTGGTGGTTCACCCCTCGCACATGGGTTAACTCAAGCCGTGCGGGTGGGGATAAATGCCCAAATGGGTGGGGATATCGGTCAAGTTGTTATCGTGGCAATTACTGATGGTCGTGGTAATATTCCTCTGGCTCGTTCTTTAGGTGAAACCATAGAACCGGGAGAAAAACCGGATATCAAAGCCGAATTATTAGATATTGCAGCCAGAATTCGGGCTTCAGGGATGCAATTGTTGGTGATTGATACGGAGAGCAAATTTGTATCAACGGGCTTTGCTAAAGAATTGGCGAAAACAGCCGGAGGTAAATATTATCACCTACCCAAAGCCACAGATAAAGCGATCGCCGCGATGACTAGGGGAGCGATCGCAGATATAAAATCTAGATAGTCTGAATCAGGGTTTACAGGATGTGAAAATAAATCCTGTTGACCCTCTTGTTTTGTAAATCCTGGTTCTAATTTAGGCTGATTTTGCCACAGACCAAGAACGAACTTGACCTAAAGTTACAGGAATGCGATCGCTCACGTCAATAGTAAAAAGATAAACCTTTCTTGCCCTCAGTCCATTTTCGGGATCAAAAAACTTTAATTTCACATCCCAACAATCACTATTAATCCGACAGAAAGGACTTTTTTCCACTTCAATACTATCAAGCTGCATCCCTGTAGAAATAGCTTGAGAAAAACTAGAAGCGGCTTGGAAAGCATTAGTTACAGAAAAATTCAGCGCCCGATCTTTTGCCAATTGTCCTAAATTTTGCAAATCATAGTATACTCGATTTAAGAAACTAGTTAAGGCTTTTCGCATGGCTATTTCTTGGGCTGGTGCAGTTTCTCCCGTAATTACGGTCTGCATTGCCATATCTACTAAACTATTGACTTTCCAGCCATACATTCCCCTAGTATTAGTTAGAGTAATTACAGGCACAACTTGACCAGAAAATAATTCCACAGTTCTATCTGTTAATCTTGCAGGAATACTTACCCGTTCCACAAAATCATCACTATCTTCTGGTTGAATTTGTCCCTGTAACATCAAAATCAGGGTTTCATAGATATCTGCGGCAAAACCGCTTACAGGTTCTAAAGCATAAATAGGAGTTAATTCTTGGTTGAGAGTCCAAATTAAAGGTTTAGCTTCCGTAGGATTTACTGACAAGTAATCAACCATTTGCCGGCTATCATAGGGATTAGCAGGGATAATTGCCCCGTCCATATTCACTGCTGGCATTAATTGTTTAAAAGAGTCCCTTCTGGCTTCATTACCAAAATCATAACCAATAGTTCCTAAAGCATAAACCAATTTAGAAGCCGCACTAGGGGTAACACCTTGAGTTATTTCACTTCTTTGAATTTCTCGTTCCCAGTCTCCGGCTGGGAATGCCGTCTCCAAGGCTCTGCCTGACGGTATAGTGAGAGGCAGAGCCTCTAATGTCGCATTCCCAGGTAGAACCTGGGAACGAGAGATTCCTACTCCCCTCTCCTCGTAGGAGAGGGGTTGGGGGTGAGGTTCTTGTACTCCCTGGTAGGAGAGGGGTTGGGGGTGAGGTTCTTGCACTCCCTTATAGGAGAGGGGTTGGAGGTGAGGTTCTAACTTTTCTCCCGTCAATAATTGAAACGCACCGGGAATATTCAACTTACCTAATAAACACCGTTCCGGTTCTTCTACCTCTTCCGGGTTACAGGGAATAGCACTATTTAAAATTGCTTGACGCACTGCTTCAGCGTTGGGTTGTTCTCCTCGTTGCAATTGCAGACTCATTAATAAGGCAGAAATACCTGTGACAATAGGTGCAGCGCAACTTGTCCCTTTTTGTCTAATAGGTTCTTCTGTTCCCGGTTGCGCGCCTAAAATATTTTCACCATTCGCCATTACACCCTTATTTTGATATTCTCCCCCATAATTACTAAATTTAAAAGGTTGACCATCATCTCGCATTGCACCCACTGTAATCACACCAGGAAGAAGAGAGGGAATACACCAACATTCACCTTTATCATTACCACCTGGGGCAACAATTAACATATTGTTATCTTGGCATTGTTTCACAGCACGGGCAAATAAATCTGGTGCTACTCCGGTTTGGGTGGGGTGACAAGCAGCAATATGAATCAGATTTGCTCCCCATTTCAAAGCCGTATTAATAGCATGAGTAAGGTTGACGGGGGAAATAAAATCATCACTAGCAAAGGAAATAGGAATATTTAATGCTGTACATAAAGGGGCAATACCAGGGGCGGGTGTGCCGTGTTGTCCTAAGATAGTGCTAGAAATGTGAGTAGCATGACTGGATAATTCAATGCGTTGTCTAATAGCTGGAGGGAAAGGTGCAAAAAATGCCTCTCGTTCTTTTTTCGCTTCTTCTTTATCGTGGTCGGGGTCGTCTTTTTTGTCTTTTTGTTGTTGGTTAAATTCTAAATATAAATTGAGATAATAATAGTATTCATCGTTAAGTTCGATATCTTCTGACCAGTAGGGTTTAAATTGACTAAATTTTGCCCCTTGAAAACAACTGCGTTCTAAGTCGGCTGCACCATCAAGGATAGCAATTTTAATGCGGGGGTCGCCTTTTGTGCGTGTCCAAATTTGGGAGATTCCGGGGATGTCGGTAAGGTTAGGCATGGTTTTGATTGTGTTGTTGTAATTGATGTTATAATTGTGGGTGAAAAGTCTAATTTTTTATAAAGTTAATGCCAGCTAAAGATGTTTTTCATGATGCTGTTAGGATAGGGTTAGAAAAAGAAGGTTGGGTAATTACAGATGATCCTTTAAGGATAGAAGTTGGTGATGTGGAAATGTATATTGATCTCGGTGCGGAACAAGTTTTAGCTGCTGAAAGAGAAGGAGAAAAAATAGCGGTGGAAATTAAGAGTTTTATTGGTACATCTAATATTTCTCAATTTCATCAAGCCATTGGACAATTTTTTAATTATCATTTGGCATTAGAAGAACAACAACCAGAACGAGTTTTATATTTAGCTATTCCTTCAGGAATTTATTACTCTTTCTTTCAATTGCAGTTTATTAAAACAGTTGTTCAGCGTTCCCAACTTAAAATCATGATTTATGATCCGATTCAGGAGGTAATTGTAGCATGGAAAAACTAGAACAATATCGCAATTATGTCAAACAAGTGATCACAGAATATGCTCAATTAGGTTCAGCTAAAGATGAAATTGAACAACAATTGATTTTTGATAGTTTTGGTGATCATTATCAATTGATGTATGTGGGTTGGAAAAATAGAAAACGGCAGCATGGTTGTGTTTTGCATTTGGATATTAAAGATCAGAAAATTTGGATACAACATGATGGAACTGAAATTGGTATAGCAGATGAGTTAGTTAAATTAGGAGTGCCAAAATCAGATATTGTTTTAGCATTTCATGAACCTTTAGTGCGACAATATACAGATTTTGCTGTTGGTTGATTTTCACATAGATTTTACATCATTTTTGGAAATATTTACATTATGTCATATAGTGATTTTACTCTCAAAAAAGTTAAGCAAACCTTTGGCATAAATACCGTTGAAAATAAAAAGTTTCTGCCAGAAATCCAACCAATTGCTGCTAGTGCAACCCTGACTGATTTTTTAGCAGAAAGTTTGCCATTAGCTATAGCGACGGGAAGTGAAAAAGCTCGTTCTGAATTAATCATTAGTCCGGTTTTACTAGAAGTACGTAAGATTTTAGAAAGAAAAATTAGTCTATTCTCTGGTGCGGATTTTACTGTAGATTCGGCTTTAGGATTGAATGGAGTTTGTGATTTTGTTCTCAGTCTTTCAGCAGAACAGTTAGAAGTTGAAGCACCAGCAGTTATGATTGTGGAAGCTAAAAAATCAGACTTAAATCCGGGTATTGGCCAGTGTATTGCGGAAATGATTGCTGCTCAAAAATTTAATGAAATTAATAATCAATCTATTCCTACAATTTATGGTAGCGTGACTAATGGTACTGTTTGGCGATTTCTACAATTAACCGAACAAACTGTAACAATTGATTTTACAGATTATCCACTTCCTCCTGTTGATGTTATTTTAGGAATTTTAGTTTGGATGGTAACTGCTGCTAACTAGATAATTGTCACCAATAGGGGTTTAGCAATGCTCATAGGTGTCAACTTAGGCTAAAAATGTCTTATCTGTTGGCTGACAAACCCGCCCAGAAATGAATTTACGGGCTAATAGCGAAACTAAACTAAAGTTTACTGAAAATTTTCTGGGTTATTTAGTCATCTTTAGATGACTTTTGCTATGAGACTGGGAATTCATTCCCAGTCGGGCTATGGGTTTTACGTTAAGTTGACACCAAAAATCCTGGATATCCTGATTCTGACTAACTAGATAATCTACTAATAAAATTCTCATGTTCTGGACTTGCTAAACCCTGCTGCAAAACAGCTAATACTGTACCTAAATCTCCTCCTAATAATGCTATTTTATCTAACCATAAACCGGGGAATATTTGGGAACAAATTATATTATCTGCATTGGGTTGAAGTTGAATATACTCCCCTTGTTGTAATCTAAACCAATCAAATTGATAGTCATAAACTCGCCAGATTAAATATTCTTGGACTTGATTACGACGATAAACTTTGAGTTTTTCATGTAAATCATAGGAAGCACTAGAAGCAGCAATTTCTACTATTAATTCTGGCGCACCTTCTACATAATCATCTTTATTTATTCTTGATTGTCCTCCTGTTTCAATTCTTAATAAAGCATCCGGTTGTGGTTCGTTATCTGTATCTATTAGCACTGTGGCATTATCGGCGAAACCTATGCCCGGTGTAGCTGCTTTATAAACTCCCAGCCAAGTCATAATATAAGCATGGGGTTCTCCATGACTTTTGATTCTTAATGGTGATGCCACGTAAACTACTCCTTCAATTAATTCGGCTTTTTTCAGATTCGGCATGGCATGATAACGCCGTTCAAATTCATGACGGGTTAATTTGTCGCCGTTTTCTAGGGGAGGAATAGTTAAGATGGGAGAAATTGCAGTAGTAGATATCATAAAATTTGCTCAAATTTTGCAGAAAATGAAATTGTCACCAATCAGGATGTCCAGGATTTCAGGATTTACAGGATGTTACATGAGTAATTTTGGTTGGGATGATAACTTTTGCTCATAATTGATTGCGATTAATTTGGTGGATGCCAACCTGCTTTAACCCAATTTTTACGCACAGTAACAGCTAAACTATTATTCAATCTCAACGCCCCGATTGTAGCACGACCACAGGCTGTCAGACCGATAATTTCTGTCCCCTCTGGACTCCAAGTAAAATGTTTTTGCCATTGTTGTTGACGAGGATTAAATAGAGAAACTATTTCACCAGATTTAGGATCTAAATTCTCAGTTTGTGTCCATTTGTATTGATTACATAATTCACACGCTAAACAGAGATTATCTTCTGTATCATCTCCTCCTTTAGCTACAGGTTGGATATGATCAATTTGCAATCTACCCATAATATAATCTTGATGACTAAGGCAATACTCACAGCGATTTTCTGCCCGTTCTCTTACTTTTTGGCGTATAGTTTCAGATAGAGAACTCATGGCGATAAAGGAGTTTTTATTCCCCGTTTGACAGCTTCGGCTAAACCTTCAGATTTTCTTAATTGTCCCATTTGATAAAGGGACATTAAAATTAATAATTCATAACGTTCTCCTGCTGTTAAACCGGTATTTTTTCCTTTAGCTTGTAGTTCTCCCAAGCGTTGATTTTGCACTACATCCATTTTTAAATTAGCTAATTCTAGAACTTCCTCATCGGAAATATCAGGAATGCTTGAATTAATGCTCATTTCTGAGAGATTATCTAAGGTAGGTAATACTATTTCTAGGGTGTCAAGTAAAACATCTGATATCTCTCGCGCTGTTGCTTCTCCAAGACGCTGGATAGAAGCAGCTAAACTTTCGGGTAAGTTAATAGTTATGGGAATAGTCATAGAAAATACGATGGTTGATTACAATTCTAGTTTAGATGATGTTTGGGATGAATTTCTTTGTTATTTTTTTGTCTGAATCAGGATATCCAGGATTTCAGGATTTACAGGATGTTACCCAACATTTCGGTGATTTCGTGATTTAATTTTGTTGGGTAGTTTAGATGATGAAATTGTCTGAATCAGGATGTCCAGGATTTAAGGATTTACAGGATGTTACCCAACATTTCGGTGATTTCGTGATTTAATTTTGTTGGGTTGCGCTGTCGCTTAACCCAACCTACATCTAACCTATAGATATCATTATTGTCAGATTATGTCTTTTTTAAGCT
This sequence comes from Anabaena sp. AL93, assembly GCF_001672085.1. NCBI lineage: Bacteria > Bacillati > Cyanobacteriota > Cyanophyceae > Nostocales > Nostocaceae > Anabaena > Anabaena sp. AL93. The sequence goes on from NZ_LJOU01000035.1 coordinate 20,723, forward strand.
ATATTTTGTAATATTTGGGGTTGGGGTATAGGCTTACCTATTTGATTATAGCCATACAGCAAATCTTCTAACACTTCCTTGGCATTTTCTAGAGCTTCTTCATAGCTTTCTCCGTGGGTTTTAGCATATTTTCCCCACTCAGGTAAAAAAGCAATATACGCTTGATCTTCTTGAGACCATTGAATTAGAATACTATATTTCATAGTTCATCATAATGAAATTGTCACCAATCAGGATATCCAGGATTTAAGGATTTACAGGATGTTATTTAAATTGTGTCGGTTGGGTTGAGGGATGTTACCCAACATTTTGGTGATTTTGTGATTTAATTTTGTTGGGTTGCCAATTGCTGAGAGATTAGTTGAAGGATTTATAATAGTAAAGTCTAACATTTTCGATTCTTGTTTTTTCTAACTCTTTTTGGACAGTACCTACCCACATATTAGGTAAAATATCCTGATTTTGATAAAAACTGTGAACTCGTTGAGCTGCATCGTTGAGTTTGAAATAATTAGCTAAATCTTGCTTATTTTTAAGATTATAATAGAGAACTGGATTATGATTAGCTTTTGAGAGGCCAAAACCAAATAATCTAGTAACTTCTAGAGGGTCTAAAACGAACTTCGGAAAATGTCGCCAGACCAAATTTTGGGTTTCTGATTTGGCAAAATCTTCTTCTTGAACTTCGGGATAAAGCTCAATTTCACTGCGACCGTTGAAATAGAAATCAAAACCAACAACAGAGAGAAACCGACGTACGGAAATCAAATCCTCAGCGTTGCTGGCTAGGGATAAAGCTTGATCTAACTTTTTGGGATAATCTTTGATTCTAATGTGCATTTTTAAGCTAGATTCAGCAAGATTGCTTCTTAAATCAATCCCCGCAGAAAGAACAGTAACTTTACGAAAATCAAAGTCAGATCCTAAAAATTGCTGCAATAGAGAGTAGTCAATTTGCACACCAACAAGGTTTTCTACTCGATTAAAAAAAGTGAGGGATTGATGGAGATATTTTTGCCATTGTTGTGCCTTATCTTTGAAAAAGAACATAAATCTTGAGGCAATTAACTTGTCTAATTCTATCTTACAAGAAGCTTCAATGCTACAGTCTCCTTCTACATTCATCACAAAGTCTTCAAACAAGGGGAGTGGATAAATAGGCTCAACATCAAAGGCTTGTTGATGATTGCGAATAAACTGTAGTTTTTGTTCTTTAAATCTGTCTTTCTGGGTTACATTAGCTATCATAAATGGCTAGTTTTTATATTGTTGTTAAAAGATATGCCTAGAAAACCTCGAAATTTACAGTCTGGATATTCTTACCACATTACCATCCGTTGCAATAACCGTGAATTTAAGCTATCACGGCGTGAATGTCGGGAAGTGTTTCTTTATGCGATAAAAAAGGCTTTGGATAAATACAATTTCCAGCTTTATGCTTTGTGCATTATGTCAAATCATGTTCATTATTTGATTGCACCTAAACAGTCAGAAGAGTTACCCAAAATTATGCACTTCCTGAATTGGTACACGGCGATGTGTTTCAATCGAATGTTAAGAAGAACAGGACATGGTTCGACTTCGCTCACCACAAGCTTTTGGGAGAAACGATATTACTGTGATGGGTTTCCTGCTTCAGACAAAGAAAGAGCATTAAATACTTTACGCTACATTCACGCTAATCCTAAAGCTGCCAAAATGCGCCAGAGTTTTTTCTATGACTTCAGCAATTATGGCAGTTATGAACGCTTAACCGATGATGGTTTAACTCAATGGCATCCAGCATTTCTGCGGCTAGGAAACAGCTTAGAAGAATGTGCCAGAAAGTATAAAGGCTTCTGCCAAAAGTATAAACCCAAGGAGAAGACCCCAACCCAATGCCACTGGGGTAGCAAGCTGCTGGCTGGGGTTCATCTCTCGGATAAGGGTTCAACCAGTGACCCTAAAAAATCTCCGTCCGTTCCACCTCCCCCGTGCCAGGTATCCGAAACCCCCGAAGTGACAGAGGTTGTCCGTCAATTCATCGCTGCGAACCGTGCGCCAAGGGATGTAGAAATAGACTTTTGACCTTTTTTGAGGTGAGTGGTAGAATGGGGTGACTTACTCTGCGTCGTCGCCCGCAAAAGGATATTTACCTGTGGGATCCTGATCATATCCAATGAATGCATGTTGGGCTTCCACTTGACCGCTTTGATCCTTGGCAGTGGAGATAGTTTCGCGTTCTACGGGAGCAACTTGTTGGGGGCGGATGTTTTTCTTAGTCATGGTGTGTTTTCCTTTTTGTTTGTTCGTTTAACTTCTTCCTTATGAAGAAGACTGGTTTGGTGAAGGCGTTAAATTGGTGTTGAAGGGTAATTTAACGAGTTGTCATTCACCAGAAGCTTTATATAAAACCTCTCCACTAGGAGAGAGGCTTTAAACTCTTTAAATTCTCAAGTTTATTCCTGTTCCCTCTCCTCTTAGGAGAGGGTTAGGGAGAGGTATCTTATCCTTCGTGCCAGTGATAAACCCCCGAACTGACAGAGGTTGTCCGTCAATTCATCGAGGCAAACCGTGCGCCAAGGGATGTAGAAATAGACTTTTGATATTTTTTGAGGTGAGTGGTAGAATGGGGTGACTTACTCCGCGTCGTCGCCCGCAAAAGGGATACCGCCCTGGTTGAACCGTGGGTCCATGGAGGTAGAGGTAACCTGACCGCTTTGATCCTTGGCAGTGGAGATAGTTTCGCGTTCTACGGGAGCAACTTGTTGGGGGCGGATGTTTTTCTTAGTCATGGTGTGTTTTCCTTTTTGTTTGTTCGTTTAACTTCTTCCTTATGAAGAAGACTGGTTTGGTGAAGGCGTTAAATTGATGTTGAAGGGTAATTTAACGAGTTGTGATTCACCAGAAGCTTTATATAAAACCTCTCTCCAAACCTTTCTCCTACAAGGAGAGAGGCTTTAAACTCTTTAAATTCTCAAGTTTTTTTCCTGTTCCCTCTCCTCTTAGGAGAGGGTTAGGGAGAGGTAGAGTTTTAGTATTAACTAATGTGAATTTTTCAGAATAATCAATGCAACTGCCTACCATGAGATGATAAAAAGTGCAGTTACTAATCAGTAGGCTAAGTGAAGCTACCCTGATTCTGATAGTACAGCCAATTATGATTCAACGCAACACCTTATTAATAAAAATTACTTATAGTAAATCAGGTTGTTAACACTCCTGTTTGCTTGATATTTCCGTGAAGCGGAAATCACTATCTCCTCCCGTCAAGTATTTGTAAATACTGATTTTCATCCACAGCAAAGGAGAAAATAACCACTTACCAAAACCGTTTTTTTTTGACATAAGAAAAAATTATATCCGTTAAAATATGTAAATTTAGTTGACATTTCAGCCGAATAATATGAGAATTACTTTTGTGTTCTAGAAGCACAATCGTAATAAAAATGTCATAAAATAGATATTTATGGCGCAAAATAGATGTTTAAGCAGATAATTAACAAATTAAATGCCAAAATCCTCAATTGAAACGGAAATCCAGAAATTATGGAACTTGACACAGGGTGATTCACAAATATGTGTAGCTATACTCGACGGATTGGTTGATCAATCTCATAATTGCTTTAATGCAGCAAATTTAACAAGATTGCCAACACTTATTCAGGGAGAAGCGACAGCTAATGGATCTATGTCTGGACATGGAACTCATGTAGCAAGCATCATATTTGGTCAACATAATTCCTCAGAATTACGGGGAATTGCTCCCCAATGTCGAGGGTTAATCGTCCCTATTTTTGGTGACAATAATAAGAAACTTTCTCAATTAGACCTATCTCGCGCCATAGAACAAGCCGTCAATGCTGGAGCGCATATTATCAATGTCAGTGCTGGACAACTCACTGATAATGGTGAAGCAGAAGGCTGGTTAGATAGGGCTGTGCAACTATGTAAAGATCACAATGTTTTAATTGTGGCTGCTGCTGGTAATGATGGTTGCGAATGTTTGCACGTTCCCGCATCTTTACCCACCGTATTAGCAGTAGGGGCAATGAATGACCAAGGTAAACCCATAGACTTTAGTAACTGGGGGGAAAGCTATCAAAACCAAGGCATTCTTGCACCGGGAGAAAACATCTTAGGGGCAAAACCGGGGGGAGGGACACAAAAACTCAGTGGTACTAGCTTTGCTACTCCCATTGTCTCCGGTGTCGCTGCTTTACTCCTAAGTCTGCAAGTTCAACGTGGTGAAACACCCGACCCCGCTAAGGTGAGAGCGGTTTTATTAGAAACTGCTATACCTTGCACAGATAAGGATACAGACGATATTAGTCGCTGTTTATTAGGTAAATTAAATATTTCTGGTGCATTGGCATATTTTACAGGAGGAACAATGTCCGAAGAATTAGATACAGTAGAAACCGTTGACAGTATTGAAGCTGCTGGTTGCGGTTGTGCAGAGATTACAAATAGTGCTGAACCGGAACCCAACCCGGAAGAATTTATACCCCCTGAATTTTTCCCAGTAGTTCCTGCTGTGACAACTTCCGCACCTTTAAAAAATTCATCCAATTCTCAATTTACTACCATGTCAAATCGTACATCTAATTACATTACTGCTAGTCAAGCACCCAGCGATCTCGCCGAAGTTAACTTAGTGTATGCTTTAGGTACACTGGGTTACGATTTTGGTTCAGAAGCCAGAAGAGACTCCTTTAAACAATTAATGCCGGGAGTACAAATAGACGGAACAGCGATTCCCGCTAACCCTTATGATGCGCGGCAGATGGTAGATTATTTAGGAGATAATCTTTCTGAGGCTAAGTCCTTAATTTGGACATTGAATTTAGAATTAACTCCTATCTATGCAATTGAACCAGGTGGGGCTTTTGCGAGAGATGTTTATGGGATTTTACAAGAATTATTATCGGGACAAATTCAAGCAGAAGACAGCGAGAATTATGTAGAGAGAGTCAGTATTCCCGGTATTTTATCGGGACGCAGTGTAAAACTATTTTCTGGTCAAGTTGTTCCTGTAATTGAAGTTCCCAACATTCGGGGAATGTATGGTTGGAAGGTGAATACCTTAGTTCAAGCTGCTATTCAGACAGTGCAAGCACAAGCTTCAGAAGCACAAGAAGAGTCTATTCGTCGGACTTTGGGTAGTTTCCTCAGCCGTATTTATTATGATTTACGGAATTTAGGGACAACTTCCCAAGATAGGGCGTTGAATTTTGCCTCTACGAATGCTTTTCAAGCGGCTTCTACCTTTGCGGAAGCTGTGGCTACAGGTATGGAGTTGGATAGTATTACTGTAGAGAAAAGTCCTTTCTGTCGTTTAGATAGCGATTGTTGGGATGTAAAATTGAAGTTCTTTGATCCTGAAAATAGTCGTCGGGCGAAGAAGCTATTCCGGTTTACAATTGATGTGAGTGATATTATTCCTGTTACTTTGGGCGAAGTCCGTTCTTGGTCTACTCCTTATTAATAGTGGTAGGTTGGGTTAAGCAACAGCGCAACCCAACAAAGTCTTTTATCTCGTTATCTCGTTCCCAGTCTCTGACTGGGAATGCGGTTACAGAGGCTCTGACTCTGCTTTAGGGACTTCCAATTAAAAAAATACCCAAAAATTTCTTGTGGTGCGGGCATCTTGCCCGCTAATCATCAAGGACGGGCAGGATGCCCATCCCACAAAATTAGGTAATTTATTTTTTGGTGTTCCCTTAATAGAAGGCAGAGCCTTCTAGAATTCATTCCCATACGGAGTATGGGAACGAGAAATCATGTTGAGTTTTTTAATGTTGGGTAACATACGTCAACCCAACCTACAATCTAAAATTGATTATGAGATTACCCAAACTTTCCCCTCCGGTAAAAAGACCAGATATTATTTATCCTCATCGGTCTGTTGATGTCATTCATGGTAGAGTTGAGGACTTAGTTAGCATTCGTATGGATTTATTACATGGTGCTAATTATAATGACCCCGCTGCATTTCAAAATCGTAGTTATCAGCAAATTAAATCTTCTTGTAGTTGCATGATTTAGGAGTTATCAATATTATGAGTAAACAAAAGAAAACCCCCGCAAATTCGAGTCAACCAGAACCTAAACCACCAGCAGAAATTGAACGTAAATTATTATCTACTGGTTTGGAAGATTATGGTTTTTGGTCACAGGAAATGGCTAGACAAAAAGCCCAACAAACTGAACCTGATAAACCTTTCCGTCGTGGTCGCATTTGGTGTTAGTTGGTGCGGTTTTCAGATCCCCGACTTCTTTGAGAAGTCGGGGATCTAATTTTTTAATTTTTTAAAGAAGTATATCTTTACGTAATAAATATCAGATTTTTATATGCGAAGGATGTTCAATGGACATCTCCAGAAATTAAATATGCGTATCCTAGAACCCTTGTAGAGACATTCCATGGGTAGGGATTCTCGGCTCTACATTCTTTTCTGGAGATGTCTAATAGTGATTATAAATCCTGAACCATAGTAAATACTTATAGTATGGTGTGCAGTAATCTTATGTACTAAGTAATTGAACAAAATTAATTACACAAAAATCTGGGCTGAAATCCTTAACTGGCGAAGAATTGGTAAATCATCAATGTATAATTAATTTTATCGCGGTACTTATTGCAGAGTGAATAATTCACATAACCACAAAGAAAATGTACTCTTTAATACAGAATGTTTTTTTAATCAAATATAAAGTCAGCTAATTCTATTCAGCAAACATCAAGAGATCGGGAATTACTGAGTCAGCAATAAGAATAACAACCATGAATAAACGTATTCGTCCTTTATATCGTCTTTTAGCCCTAGCTATAGGTGCAATGGTTTTGGCAATTTTTGCCCCCACAGTTGTCCAAGCTGCAGATCCTGTGACACTGGAATCCTTAAATGCCACAACCCAGCAATTACAAATTTCCATTGATACTACCTGGGTACTACTCACAGGCTTTTTAGTATTTTTCATGCAGACTGGATTTTCCATGTTAGAGGCAGGTTTGCTGCGCCGAAGAGGTGTAGTTAATGCCCTATTAGAAAACTTTATTGATGCGGCTGTCACCATTCTCATCTGGTGGGGTGTGGGCTTTGGCATCGCTTTTGGTACAAGTGCTGGTGGGTTTATTGGTACAGACACTTTTTTCTTAAGTCAATTACCAGTTAACGGTACTTTTACTAATGGTGGTGTACCAGGAATAGCTTCAGGACTCAATGCTTATACTTTGTTCTTCTTTCAGTTTGCTTTTGCGGCTACTGCCAGTACAATTACTACTGGGGCAATGGCTGGGAGAACAGACTTTATCGGTGATTTAATCTACAGCGCTGTCATGGCTGCATTCAGCTATCCCGTGATTGTGCATTGGGTATGGAACTCCAGTGGCTGGTTATCGAAAATTGGTTTTCATGATTTTGCTGGTAGTACAGTGGTTCATACCGTTGGTGGTTGGACAGCTTTAGTTGGTGCTTTTTTACTTGGTCCACGCCCTGGACGAACTCCTTGGGGGCAGATTCCTCCAGCCCATAACTTAGGTTTGGCAGCTTTGGGAACTATGATTCTCTGGTTTGGCTGGTATGGCTTTAACCCCGGTTCAACCCTCGGTACTGGTAATCCTGGCTTAATTGGTTTAATCACCCTGAATACGTCCCTGGGGGCTGGTGCTGGGGCCTTAGCGGCGCTGTTTTATCAATATAGTCGTTCACGTAAATGGGATTTAGTCTATTGTCTGAATGGTTCTTTGGCAGGTTTGGTAGGTATTACCGCTGGTTGTGCTTTTATAGCACCTTGGGCGGCGGTTGTGATTGGCTTAACTGGGGGAATTTTAGTAGTTTCAGGAATTGATATTATTGAATCATGTAAAATTGATGATCCTGCGGGAGCATTTGCTGTTCATGGTATTAATGGCATGATGGGTACACTTGCAGTTGGTTTTTTAGGTCAACCAGAACTGACTTTGAATAAAAAAGCTGGATTTTTATTAGGTGGTGGTTTTGATTTGCTGGGTGTGCAGATTTTGGGCGTAGTCGCAGTATCAGTTTTCACTATTGGTTTTGCCTTTTTAATGTTTACTGGACTCAATGCTATTGGTAAGCTGCGTGTTAATCCTGAAGCTGATAAGGTGGGGATTGATAACTATGAACATGGTGCAACTGTCTGGCCTGATATTTATGCTGTTGAGGAGTTTGTAGAGCAGGAAAAAAGTTACTCCAAAAATCCTCAAGTAAGTCCGTAGGGTTTGCGGAATCAGTTGTTGGTGGGTTAGGTGCAAGCTAACCTACCCTCCGGCTAACACAAAAACACCAACCGGAAAAAGTGATTTTATGGTGTTGACAAAAAATTTTCAGTGTGTTATCATACAATTGATGAGGAAGAACTATTTTAAATTAATAACCAGATCCCCGACTTCTTTAAGAAGTCGGGGATCTAAATTAAATTCTATTAATTCTTAGCTGCTGGTTGAGTGCCTGTAATGGTAATATCTATGGTAGTGACTTTGGCGGCTAAATTGGTTAAGGGTTGTTTCATATCAGATTGGTTTCCGACTACTAAGGTGACTAAGTTTTCTGGTTTTAAGTATTTCTGCGCTACTCGTTTCACGTCTGCGGTTGTGGTGGTAGTGATGGCTTTTTGATAACGAAATAGGAAATCGGCGGGATAACCATAATATTCGTATCGCATTAATCTGGATAATGTTTGGCTAGGATCTTGAAAGTTGAAGACAAAGGAGTTTAAGGTGGAGTCTTTGGCTTTATTTAATTCTTGGACTGTGATATTTGCGGTTTGTAGCCGTTTAATTTCTGTTTCCAGGGATTTGATAAACTGAACTGTGGTTTCTGTGCGGGTTTGTCCTCCAGCGACGAATGTTCCTGGATAGTCAAACCGGGGACTCCACATACCATAGACAGAATAAGCTAAACCTTGACGCGATCGCAATTCATTAAATAAACGTCCGCCAAAACTATTTAAAACGCCATTCATGACATCTAAGGCTGGATAATCGGGATTGTCGAATTTTCCGCCTAAATGACCAAGTAAGACGCTACTTTGGGTGAGTTGAGGTTGATTAACGAAATATACACCACCTAAGTTAGCTTGGGTGACTTGTGGTAATGGGGTTTTGGCAATTTGCGGATTTGGTTTCCAGTCACCTAATTTGGCTTGTATGAGCGATCGCATTTTTTGAGCATTAAAATCACCCACAATCCCTAAAATGATCTTATTGGGGTGAAAATACTGTTGATAAAATTTCAGCAAATCATCACGGGAAATTTTATCGAGAGTTGCATATTCAACTGTCCGGGCATAAGGACTTTCTTGCCCATAAATTAATTTTCTCAACTCTCGACTGGCAATACTATTAGGATTATCATTGCGTCGAGCAATACTACCGCGAATTTGAGTTTTATCCACATCCAACTTTTCCTGTGCAAAAGCCGGTTCTCGAAGTACCTCAGTAAATAGCCCAAACACCATGTCTACATCTTCAGTCAAGGCTTCAAAACTAGCACTGCCAGCAGCTTCACCCATATCTGTTTCCACAGAGGCAGCCCGTTGTTCTAGAATTTCATTTAATTCATCTGCGGAATGTTTTTGAGTGCCACCACTTCGCAATGTAGAACCCACCAAAGAAGCTAAACCTGCCTTTTCCGCTTGTTCCCAACGGCTACCTGTTCTGATTAGTGCTGTACCACTTACCAAGGGTAGTTCATGATCTTCCATCAAATAAACTACTAAACCATTTTTTAGGACATACCTTTCATACTTGGGTAATTTAATTGCTGATACTGGCGGAAATTGTAATTCATTGTAATGCTTTGCTGTGGTTGCTGCCCAAGAAAAATTCAAATTTACGAGCAAACAAGCAACAATGATCACCAATGTAAAAACAAATCTTTGTCCCTTAGAAAAGTGGAATTTTTTGCTTTTCAAATCAAACCTCAACATATCTATCTTCAAATTTGGATCAGGATTTATGGCTAACGCCGCGCTTCGCTATCAAGATTAAAGGATTGACAGGATTAATCTTTAATCCTGTTTGAATTTTGGATTTCTAGCACAGCATGGCGCAAGTAAACCCACTATTCTTAATCGCCAAAAATCTTGCTCAATATTACTTTTGACTTATGCCTTGTGGTACTATCCTGGTTGTTTGGATAACAACTTGCCAACTATGCGATTTTCTGGTATAAATGTGGCTTGGGCTACTCTTTGAATATCTTCAGGAGTAACAGCGGCAATTTTCTCTAATTGCTGAAATAAATTGCGCCAAGAACCGGTTTTAACTTCATATTCTAACAACTGTGCTGCCATGCCGGAATTAGAATCAAGGCTGCGTAACAAACCGGCTCTGGCTTGGGTTTTTAGTCGTGCCAATTCCACCGCAGATACAGGTTCAGTTTTCAATTTATCAATTTCTTGGCGTAAGGCGATCGCTACTTCATCTACTGTTTTCCCTGGAGACGTGAGAGCATAAAAGAAGATCAGATTAGGATATTTATCTCCTGGAAAGCCACTAGAACCTTGAGCATTTAGAGCTAAACTTTGTTTTTCTACTAAAGACTTATAAAGTCTTGATGTTCTCCCGTCACTCAATAAACTGCCAATTATTTCATAAACTGCATTATCAGGATGAGTAACAGCCGGACGATGATAACCTTCTAAATACCAAGGTTGAGTAGCTAATTCTAAAGTAACTTCCCTGGTGGCGGTTTGCTGGGGTTCTACGGGTAGTTTTTGTTGGGGTTTAGGTTTAGCTTGATAACGTCCAAAATAAGTTTGTGCCAGTTTTTTGACTTCAGCGGGATTGACATCGCCGACAATCGCAATTGTTAAATTACTGGGAGCATAATAAGCATCAAAAAACTTCTTAACATTCTCTGGTGTTAAGTTGCGAATATCTTGATCATAACCAATTACTGGTCGGCGATAAGGATGAACTTTGAAAGCCGCATCTATGAATTTTTCTACCATCTGACCGATAGGAGAATTTTCGACTCGTAAGCGTCTTTCTTCCAAAATTACTTCTTTTTCTTTATAGAATTCTCGAAATACAGGATCTAAAAACCGATCTGATTCCAAGGACATCCATAGTTCTAATTTATTCGATGGAAAGCTATAAAAATAGCGAGTAGCTTCGGAAGAAGTATTAGCATTTAAACCCACACCTCCAGCTTGTTCAACTATTTGCCCCATTTCGTTTTGTTTAACTAATTTCAGGGCTTGAGATTCTACTGATTTAAATTCAGTTTCTAACCCGACTATTTCAGCTTTTTTTTCGCTGGTTTTTGCGGTTTTGATTTGGTTATCTAAATTTTCTAACTTGGCTAAAAGTGGTGCTTCGGCTTGATAGTCTGTAGTGCCGATGCGCTTTGTGCCTTTAAATGCTAGATGTTCGAGAAAGTGGGCTACCCCTGTTTGTCCATCTGGTTCATCAATGCCACCGACATCAGCATAGGTGAGAAAGGAAACTACTGGGGCTTGATGTCTTTCTAAAACGATGAATTTTAGCCCATTATCCAGGCGAAATTCAGTGAGACGATTAATTACTTGTTCTAGGTAAGGTTGAATGGAACTTTGGGATTTTTGCAGGGCTAAAGCTGTTTCCGGTATCCATCCCCCACTAAATACTATTAACGCCAAAATGGTGGCTAATAGACGACGGAATGGGAATTTTTTAACGTTACCCATGAAGAAATTTAAAATTGTCTGGTGCATAAGCAAAAGTTAAAGTAAATTTACATTACTTGAGAAATAGACTACTTAACAAAAAGAGAGTTATCTTCTATTAAGCTTTTTGTATTTTTAGCATTTGGTGTTGCACAATAGGGCTACGAATCTTGTTTTAAAGATATCAAAATAACTACTATGCGGATTTTTAGTTCTCCTCCATCATCAGAAACGCAGACGCGCGGACGTATTTTGCAAGCAGCACAGCGGTTATTTGCAGCCAAAGGGTTCGAGGGAACTACAACCCGTGATTTAGCACAAACCGCAGGGGTAGCTGAAGGAACTCTCTTTCGTCATTTTGCCAATAAAAAAGCAATTTTGGTGGAAGTGGCCACTAGCGGTTGGGTGGATATTCTCACAGATTTACTGACAGAACTTAGCGAAATGGGTAGCTATAAGGCGATCGCTCAAGTTATGCGGCGACGGATGTGGAATTTACAAAAAAACGCCGATATTATGCGCGTTTGCTTCATGGAAGTGCAATTTCATCCAGATTTGCGCGATCGCATTCAAACAGAAGTTATTGATAAAATGACAGATGTTGCTGAAGCATTTTTTCAAACTGCAATAGATAAAGGCATCTATCGTCAGATGGATGCCAAACTTGGAGCTAAAGTTTTTTTAGGTTTATTTGCGATCGCCGGTTTCTCTGATCATACCCTCATAGACCCCAACGCCTCCCCCCAAGAAATGCAAAAAATGGCGGAGGGGTTAGCGGATATCTTTCTTAACGGTGTCCTAGCAAAGGAATAGGTGACAGGTAACAGGTGACAGGTAACAGGTGACAGGTAACAGGTGACAGGTGACAGGTGACAGGTGACAGTTAAGAAGAAAAAAGGGAATGGACAAAAATTTTACTATTCACTACCCACTACCCACTACCCACTACCCACTACCCACTACTCACTCACCACTGACAACTGACTAATTACCCATTGCTTGCGCTTGATGACTCCACTGTTGTACTAATTCAACTGCTGGACACAAATCCCGGTTATGCAATGTCGCTACTTGCAAGCGCATAACTTGTCTATGCAATCTGTGAGTAGGAGTTTGGGCTAGTTGAGCTATGGAAATAACCCCAGAGTGAAGTAATACACCGCAATATTGAGTTCCTACACTGGGAACACGGGCTAAACCTGCTAAAACTACCCATTTATTCACAGAATGGATATTTACCTGTAATTTACCTGCTAATACTATTCTCTCTTCTGGAGTTTTTCCTCTTTTGATTAGTTCTTCTGTGGTATTAATGCCACAATTTTTGAGTTGAGCTTGATCTTCTGCACTCAATCCTGGTAAGTCTTTAACGGGCCAATCGGATTTTTGAAGTAAATTTCTATTAGTTGCACGGTTAGTGGTCATTTTTGGAGTTTTTAGTATGGGTTAATTTTATGTAAAAATTCAGGATTTACTGGGATTTTATTTTCTGAATTTTAACACTCTTATCAAATCGCCATCCCTCTTTAGGAATGTATTACTAACATTATCACCTATAAAAAATGGACCCTCCAATGTATTTACTGCTCAACTTCCTACATTAAAGGAGGTTTACAGTCAATAATGCCCGATAAGTGTCATCTTAAATATAAAAATTTAATTACAAATATTAACTTAATTCTTGTCTAAAGATCCCCGACTTCTCTAAGAAGTCGGGGATCTGATATATTCTTAACCTAAAGTTAATTGTCCTTGCATTACTATTACAGCTTGTCCAGATAGAAAGACGCGGTTGGCTCCTGGATAGTACATTTTCACCACTCCACCGCGATTGGAAGCTTGATAAGCCAAAAATTCATCTTTTCCCAATTTATCCCGCCAAAAAGGTGCTAAACAACAATGTGCTGCACCTGTTACCGGATCTTCATCAATTCCTAACATGGGGGCAAAAAAGCGGGAGACAAAATCATATTCTGAACCAGAATCAGCAATGCTAGTAACGATAATATCCGCCTTTGTTAAGGTTTTCATCTGCTGGAAATTCGGCTGCATTTCTCTGACTAATTGCTCAGATTCTACTTCTACTAAATAGCCGAGAGAATTTTGGACAACAGATTTACAAGTTACTCCTAAAACTTGACTTAATTCTGGAGGTGATTCCGCAGATTGAGAGAGATTCACCGGAAAATCTAACTGAATCCAATCATTTTCTAGTTTAGCTATTAGTATACCACTTTTTGTATAAAAACGCGCCTCCTGATTTGGTAATAAATGCCCTTGTGACCATAATACATGAGCGCTGGCTAAGGTAGCGTGTCCACACAGGGGAACTTCTACCGTGGGAGTAAACCAGCGCAAATTAAACCCATCATCTTGTTTAACTAAAAAAGCGGTTTCTGATAAGTTCATTTCCTGGGCGATATTTTGCATCCATGCTTCAGATTGTGGACTATCTAAAACACATACAGCCGCAGGATTTCCTTTAAATGGAGTATTAGTGAAAGCGTCTACTTGAGTAATAATTTGATTCATTTTCAGTCAGAAGGTAGAAATCTCTAAATCTATAATTCTGTGTGGGATTTTAGCCATTGTTCTAAGTCATTAATATCTCCAAAATCTAATAATGCTTCTCCGAGGTCTTCTAGCTGTGCTATTGTCAAGCTGTTAATACTTTCGATATGGCGAGTAATCAATTTTCCAAACCGCTTAGATAACTGCCGCAGCAGTAAGATTTTTTCACCTTCTTGTCTACCTTCCTGTCTACCTTCTTGTCTACCTTCTTGTCTACCTTCTTGTTCACCTTCCTGCTTTGCTTCTTGATATACCCTTGTTTGCTTAATATCACTTACTAAAAACATGGCTTCTATCTCCTGACGGCTTAATTGGGAAAACTTTGACACTAAGACAGTTTCCAATAACTCTATAATACCTTGTCTTTCTCTCTCATTGCTAACTTCTGTTTTTGTTCTTGCCATCAAGTTTTGAACTAATTGTGGTGATTGGTTTTCTTTACTGACAATTAATTCAATTAACCCTACACCTATTGAACCTGATGGTATTTCATCTAAATAAATTCGTTTGATGCGACCACTATTGACTAATTCTTGTTGGTAATTAGTTAATCTTTCCACATCTAAGAGGTTGTTTGAAAACTTTTTCGTGTGGGATCTGACACCCGCAGATCCCCCTAAATCCCCCTTAAAAAGGGGGACTTTGAGGAATTTAGCCCCCCTTTGTAAGGGGGGTTGGGGGGATCTCGATTAATTCTGATACTTTTCAAACATCCTCTAAACTACGTTTAGCAAATAAAGCTACTGCCTGCCAGTCTTGTTCTGGTTTATATTGATTGAGATAAATATTTATCTCTGTGATTAATTCCCAGTAAAATTCTGGTTTATTTTGAAATTGTACTTCGACGAAATAGATGGGTTTTTCCTCACTATCTGGCATGAATATCCCATCAAATCGAAAAGCTTTTTCTTTGACTTCTACAGAAGTAAATTGATAACCTTCCGCATTTTCTGTGGGTTGTCCCAGTAGTTCAAATAATAGAGTATGGAAGGTGAGAAAGATTTGGTAGAATATTGTATCTGTGTGCATTATTTATGATTCTGTGTGGGATTTTAGCCATTGTTCTAAGTCGTTAATATCTCCAAAATCTAATAATGCTTCTCCCAGGTCTTCTAGCTGTGCTATTGTCAAGCTATTGATGCTTTTGATATACGCATCTCCTAATTTTCCAAATCTTTTAGACAACTGACGCAGGAGTAAGTTTTTCTCACCTTCCTCCTTTGCCTCTTGATATACCCTTGTTTGCTTAATATCACTTACTAAAAACATCGCTTCTATCTCCTGACGAGTTAATTGGGAAAACTTTGACATCAAAACACTTTCCAGTAATTCTATAATACCTTGTCTTTCACTATCATTGCTAACTTCTGTCTTTGTTCTTGTCATCAGGTTTTTAACCAATTCCTGTGATTGGTTTTCTTTACTGACAATTAATTCAATTAATCCCATCCCTATTGACCCTGATGCTATTTCATCTAAATAAATTCGTTTGATTCTTCCACTATTGACTAATTCCTGTTGATAATTAGTTAATTTTTCTACATCTAAACTCCGTTTAGCAAATAAGGCTACCGCTTGCCAATCTTGTTCTGGTTTATATTGATTGAGATAAATATTTATCTCTGTAATTAATTCCCAATAAAACTCTGGTTTGTTTTGAAATTGAACTTCTACAAAATAGATGGGTTTTTCTTCACTATCTGGCATGAATATTCCATCAAATCGAAAGGCTTTTTCTTTGACTTCTACAGAAGTAAATTGATAACCTTCCGCATTTTCTGTTGGCTGTCCCAGGAGTTCAAATAATAGAGTATGGAACGTGAGGAAGATTTGATAGAATATTGTATCTGTGTGCATTATTTATGATTTAATTCCAAGTTGGTAGCTTCTGCTAAATGCTTAATTAGTGTAGACTGAGGTAAGGGTCCATGTAAGTGATTCCAAGGTAAAATTTGCTCAGTTGACCAATTGCTGTGAACATAAAAATCTAAGTCGGGAATTTGTCCTTTCAGTTGTTTAAAAGCCCGTTTATAACTTCCCAAAGAGTCGCCAAAATCACGGGTTAATTCTAATAATGGAGAAAGTCGGCGATCGCCTCTCGACAACAAAGCCTGTATAATTGACCAATTATAGCTTTCTGGTCGAAACTCCATCCCTTGAGGTTTTATTTGCTTTTGTAACAATTGCAACCGCTTTTCTGCTTGCTTATTTACCCCAAACCATTGAAATGGTGTGTGTGATTTGGGGACAAAGGTACTACACCCCAGTGTTAACCGCAAACCAGGAGCAGCTTTTCTTACGCCTTCCATCATTTTTACAGTTGCGTCCACATCTTCTGCTTCTTCCCCAGGAATTCCCACCATTCCATAGAGTTTTAAACTAGATAAACCACCAGCTTTTGCATTGATAGCTGCTTGGATAATTTCATCATTATGTAATTTTTTATTGACAATTTTCCGAACTTTTTCCGAACCACTTTCCACCGCAATTGTCAATGATCTTGTATCTCGTTTTGCCAAAGTTTCGGCTAATTTAACTGTAACTGTATTGGTTCTTACAGAAGCCACACTCAACCGCACATCATCATATTTTGGTTGACCAATATAATCTAATAATTCTGTAAATTCTGGATGTTGAGTAACAGAAGCCCCCAACAAACCCAACCGACTTGTAACTTTTAAACCCCGTTCAATCCCAGGAATTAAAGAATTTTCCAAACTCGCAGTTCTAAAAGGCAACGTTAAATAACTAGCTAAACAAAAGCGGCACATTTCGGGACAACTCCGCACCACTTCCACCATATAAATATTTTCCCAAGCCGCTTTTTCTGTCACCACAGTAGAAGCAGAAAGAGTATTGCCTCGATAAGTTTGCTTTTGGATAATTGGGGGAATTTCCTCTGAAATCGGATTAATTGATTTTATTTCCCCATCTGGGGTAACATATTCTATTACATATAAACTAGGAATATAAATTCCCGGAACTTGGGCTAAAGTTTTTAACTGAGTTTCTCTATCAGCATTTCTGACTTTTTTATAAGTATCTATAAAATCGCCAAGCAGATTTTCACCATCTCCCAATAAAATCACATCGAAAAATTCGGCATAAGGTTCAGGATTCGCCGTCAAAACTGGTCCACCACCAAAAATTAAAGGATGATTTTGATTGCGAGAATTAGCCCGAATGGGAATTTCTAAAGATTCCAAAAGATTAAAAATATTCACATAATCTAATTCCCAAGACATAGAAAAACCTAATAATTCTGGATGTCTAGGAAGTTGTTCCCGAATATCAGTAAATAAGCGACTTACCTGCAAATCATCACGCATGGCCAAAGTCGCCCATACCACCTGATAACCCAGGCTAGTTATCCCCACAGTGTACTCATTGGGAAAGGCGAAAATTACGGGAATGGCATCGTGCTTGGGGGTTGCAGGGGTAAATAGAAGGCGTTCGCAGTCAAATACAGATGATGTCACAGCTTTTTTAGTAAGGTTATCTATATTTAATTTTAAGCCATAGAATAATCAAGTTAAAACATAATGTCACCCCATTAGCGAGAATAACGGGCAAAGCACCGAGAATAATCCCATAGACTAACCACAGAAACAAACCACTCATGAAGACTATCAGCATCACATAAGAAACATCTTTTGCTGATTTCGTGCGCCATATTTGGAACATTTGTGGTAAAAAAGCAATAGTAGTTAATGCCCCTGCAACTAAGCCTAAAATGGTGATAAAATCCATGTTCAATAATATATCCTGATTTTAAAGATTATACTCCATTAATTGCAGATATTTAGCTCAATAGTAGAAATTAAAAATTGAAAAAGTTTGTTAGATCATGTTATTTGAATCTTAGATCCGGAAAAAATATTATTTGTGAGTTATTGTTTTGATGATAATGTGGGCATTCTATGGGAACACCAAAAAATAAATTACCCAATTTTGTGGGATGGGCATCCTACCCGTCCTTGATGATTAGCGGGCAAGATGCCCGCACCACAAGAAATTTTTGGGTATTTTTTTAATTGGAAGTCCCTATAAGAATAAGTAGGTGAACACAATAAAACCAAACTGTGTAAAGAAACGTAAAATCGCCCAAACCCTCTTCACTCTTGCCTATTGCCTCTTGCCTTTTGCCTTGCCATAACGACAATTTTCAACGCCAACCTACTTAGTTATCAATTGCCATCTCTAATTGGCGAGGAATGGAAGATGAAACAATACACCCTTTTTTATCCCACATTCCGCACTTCATTGTGTATTAAGTAGGTGAACACAATAAAACCAAACTGTGTAAAGAAACGTAAAATCGCTGAAAACTTCTTTACTCTTGCCTCTTGCCTCTTGCCTTGCCATAACAACAATTTTCAACGCCAACCTACTTATCCATTAAAAAAGCTAAAAACCGAATAAAATGAATCCTTTGCTGACAAGCCTTTCAAGACTTAACGGGAAAAGTCAGAATTCTACATGATGCGATCGCCTAAACAGATCATATAAATATGTGTATGTGTAGACCCCGTAGTTGCCCTCATAATTAGAGGGTTAATGATTAATATCAATTCTACATGATGCGATCGCCCAAAAAATCCCATAATATATGTAGGGACGATCCCCCCGTGGTTCCCCTAATCTTTACTACAATTATATTTTACATAAGGATAAATCTTTGTGGATGATACTCTGACAATAACTAATGCAAATATTCCCCATGCACCAGAATTAGCAATTATTCGATTAGAGGATATTTTCAAAATTTATGGAATTGGGGAAATAGAAGTTAAGGCACTGAATAATGTAAATTTGGTGATCACACAAGGCGAATATTGTTCGATTATGGGACCCTCTGGTTCGGGCAAATCTACAGCTATGAATATTATCGGTTGTTTAGATCGTCCTAGTAGTGGAAATTATTATTTAGATAATTTGAATGTCGCGCAAATGAATGATACTGAATTGGCGCATATTCGCAATAGAAAACTCGGTTTTGTCTTTCAACAATTCCATTTATTAAATCAATTAACAGCCCTAGAAAATGTCATGCTGCCAATGGTATATGCTGGTGTTAAACCTGGGGAAAGAAAAGATCGGGCGACATCCGCATTAATCAAAGTTGGCTTAGAAAAACGTCTCAACAACAAACCTACCCAATTATCAGGGGGACAACAACAAAGAGTAGCGATCGCTCGTGCCATTGTCAACAATCCTGTTGTTCTCCTCGCAGACGAACCCACTGGCGCACTTGATTCTCATACTACCCAAGAAGTATTAGACTTGTTCAGTGAACTTAATAGCAGTGGTATTACCGTTGTTATTGTCACCCATGAATCAGAAGTTGCGCGACAAACTAAACGGATTGTTTGGTTTCGTGATGGTGAAGTTGTTCATTCTCATCTGACTCCCCATGAATTACATGAAGTTGTCACATCTTAAATACAGCAGGAGGGAAAAGATAAGAGTTTGATGGCTTAATTTTCTTACTTCACTAAATCAAAATTTGCACTGGGAGTAAATCTAAAAAGATGTCTAACACCCTATATGATAGCGATTTGCAATTATGGATTGAGCAAACAATTCAGCAGTTACAAAATCATGAATTTGAGTCGCTAGATATTCAGCATTTGATTGAGGAGTTAGTTGATTTGGGTAAATCGGAGAAGAATACGCTCAGAAGTAATCTCAAAATTTTATTGGCTCATTTACTCAAGTTAAAGATTCAACATGATGCACCTGATTCGATGAAGGGAAGTTGGTACAGTTCAGTTGTGGAACATCGTCAGCGGGTTCTGGATAATTTAGCCGATACTCCCTCTCTTAAAAGTTTCTTGGTTGAAGCTATAGAAAAAGCTTATCCCGACGCTCGTAAGTTAGCAATTAAAGAAGCTAAATTTGCCAAATTTGGGGTGCGGATACCGGAAGAAAGTGAATATCCTATCACCTTTCCTTTTTCGATTGAGCAAATTTTAAATGAGGACTTCTACGGATTGTAAATGACAGGAGAAGTTTCATTTCACAAAAGTAAGGTGGGAATTACCCACCATAAATTATTAAACTTGAATTACACCTTAAACTTAGCGGTGATTCGCTTCATGGCTTCTTCCACATTTTCCCGACTATTAAAGGCAGAAATGCGGAAATAACCCTCACCCGCAGCCCCAAAACCAGAACCAGGAGTTCCCACTACATTCACTGTTTCTAATAACTTATCGAAAAATTCCCAACTAGATAAACCATGAGGAGTTTGCACCCATACGTAAGGAGCATTTACACCACCATAAACATTTAAACCAGCATTTGTCAGTTCTTCACGAATGATTTTAGCATTGTCTAAATAGAAGTTTACCAAAGCTTTGATTTGTGTTTGTCCTGCTTCTGAATAAACCGCTTCTGCACCGCGTTGAATAATATAAGAAACGCCGTTAAATTTGGTAGACTGACGACGATTCCAGAGTTTCCAAAGTTCGACATTAGTACCGTCAGCAGCTTTAGCTGTGAGGTTTTTGGGAACAACAGTTAAAGCGCAACGAGTTCCGGTAAACCCAGCATTTTTGGAGAAAGAACGAAATTCAATAGCACAATCTCTCGCACCTTCGATTTCAAAAATAGAATGAGGTAAGGTAGGATCTGTAATAAATGCTTCGTAAGCAGCATCAAAGAAGATAATTGAACCGTTAGCTTTGGCATAATTTACCCAGGCTTGCAAGTGTTCTTTAGTTGCAGTTGCACCTGTAGGATTATTAGGAAAGCAAAGATAAATTAAATCAACTTTTTGGCTAGGAATTTCCGCTGTGAAATTATTTTCAGCGGTGACAGGTAAATAAACTAAACCACCATATTCGCCTTTTTCATTCGCGTCTCCCGTGTTACCTGCCATGACGTTGGTATCTACGTAAACGGGGTATACTGGGTCTGTAACGGCGATAATGTTATTTTTGCCAAAAATATCGAGAATGTTGCCAGAATCGCACTTAGAACCGTCGGAAATGAAGATTTCATCGGCTTCTATGGCTGCTCCCCGTGCCTGGAAGTCGTGGGTGGCGATTTTCTCCCTTAACCAAGCATAACCTTGTTCTGGTCCATATCCTTTAAAAGATGAGCGATCGCCCATATCTTCTACAGCTTTAATCATGGCTGTGCGACAAGCTTCTGGTAAGGGTTCAGTGACATCACCAATCCCCAAGCGAATGATTTTAGCATCAGGGTTAGCTTGGGCAAAAGCATTTACCCGTCGCGCAATTTCTGGAAACAGATAACCAGCTTTGAGTTTCAGGTAGTTGTCGTTAATTGTAGCCATAGTAAATTTTGAGAAAAAAGACAATCATACACTATCTTACTTTGAGTAATGTCTGATAGAGCAATTTTCCATAAAATCGAGTTATAATTATTTTAGAAAATTCCCGTATTTGAGAAACTATGAGTCTCATTAATGAAGCTACTAAACAACGAATTATCAAAGAGGTTTTAGAGGCTAGAAAAAATCGTCCTCAGTTTCTAGTTGCTATGCAAGAACGCCAAAAGCAAGGTTTAAAAATTGCTCGACAATGTGCCAAAATATTGAAAGAAAGATTTGGTGCAGAAAAAGTTGTCTTATTCGGTTCTTTATTGGATCATCAACAAATGAGTTGGCGTTCTGATATTGATTTAGCTGTTTGGGGTTTACCGGAAAAAGATTATTTTAAAGCAGTGGGTGTTCTTTTGGATATTGCTGAAGATTTTTCTCTTGATTTAATGGAAGCACAACACGCTAAACCTTATATTTTACCTGCAATTTCTCAAGGAATAGAGCTATGATTGCATTGAGGAGAAAAATTGCTGAAGAACTAATCAAGCTTGAAGAATTGGTGAATAGAGTTAATGGATTATTATTAATTCAGCAAAATGATGATCCTAAATCAGGGTTTTTATTGTCTGAATCAGGATTTCCAGGATTAGATGATTTTCAGGATTTTTATTTGAAGGTTAATCAATAATACTAATATGATCTGATCATAAATAATAATTAAAAAACTTCATCCTGTACATCCTTAAATCTTGAAAATCCTGATTCTGACAAATAATAAATTAATAACTTTTTACCAATCCCCAATTACCTAATTTACGACTTGATTACTATGACTGCGAGGATCATCTTGATTACTATCTGTGGCGACTCGTGCAGAAAATTGCGAGGTTTTGCCATTACCTTGAATGTGGGGAAGGGTAGAACCGGCAATTAAGGCTTCTAAATTACTAGCCATAATGGTGCGGGGAATATCACCAATGGTTTCGGCGATGGTTTCCCCTTGTTTACCCAAAAATATAAAGTGGGGAATGCCATCTACCCGATATTTGAGCATTTCTGGCAACCATTTGGTATTATCAACATTCAACATGACAAAATTCAGGCTGTTATTGTACTTTTCTCTGAGTTTGGCCATGTCGGGAGTCATTTTCTGACAAACTGTACACCAATCGGCATAAAACTCGACGAGAGAAGGTTTTCCATTGCTGACAGCTACTTCTAAGGGAATAGCAGTTTTACCCAATTCCGCCAGGGAAACTGAGGTAGAATCAGTTTTAAGTCCCAGGAAGAGGGCAACTCCCAAAGCGATCGCTACAATGGCAATTAAGAAGTTTTTGATGCGGTTACTAGAATTTACAGGGGCTTGGGTACTCATAATCAATTTATTAAGACTTATTAACTTAGTTCATCATCTAGTTTACTGTTTTCTAACATAATGAAAAAAAGAGTTACCCTGACTTTTCCCAAACGGGCGATTCAAATGCCTGTTACCTACCGACTAGCAAAGGATTTTAATGTCGCTGCGAATATTATCCGCGCCCAAGTTGCGCCGAATCAAATTGGTAAACTGGTGGTAGAATTATTGGGAGACATTGATCAGTTAGATGCAGCAATTGAATGGATGCGATCGCAACATATTCATGTTTCCCTGGGTTTAGGTGAAATAGTTATTGATGAGGATGTATGTGTTCACTGCGGTTTATGTACGGGAGTTTGTCCCACTGAAGCCCTAGCTATTAATCCAGAGACATATAAACTCACCTTTGTGCGATCGCGCTGCATAGTCTGTGAACAATGTATTCCTACCTGTCCCGTACAAGCTATTTCCACTAATCTTTAAACAACAATTAAGTATTAATTCAAGTTGTGAATTATCTACTTGAGGCTGGTAATTGGTAATAAAATTCCTGGTTTCATCCTGTTCATCCTTTAATCCTGGACATCCTGTTCGCGTAGCGTGGCGTTAGCCATTTCTGACAATGTTCATCCTTTAATCCTGGATATTGGTAATAAAATTCCTGGTTTCATCCTGTTCATCCTTTAATCCTGGACATCCTGATTCAGACAATGTTCATCCCTTAATTCTGGACATCCTAATTCTGACAATGAAAATCTCCTCAGCAACATCAATCAAAACTCTCGGTGAAACTGCACACCAAGCCATTGAAAACCACTTGACAAAAACCATAAAATGGGAAAAAGCAGTTAAAAGAGACGAAGATCCAGAACCACTTCACCAAATGCGAGTGGGAATGCGACGGTTAAGAACTGCTGTGAGTAGATTTGAAAGATATTTATTTTTACCAAAATCAGTTAGTGATAAAAATATTGGTAAATTTGCCCGCATTTTAGGTAGTCTCCGAGATTTAGATGTCCTTGCAGAAATTCTCGAAAAGAATTACAAACCGCATTTACTTGAAAAAGAACAAAAATCTCTAGAAACAGCTTTTACAGAATTGCATAAACAACGAGAAATTGCCGTTTCTCATGTGCAGAATATATTTAAAGATGAAGTTTATAAATCTTTTAAAAATGAAGCTGAAAATTGGTTAAAAAATCCTAGTTATCGAAGTTTTTCATCTGTACCAATTTATCACATCTTACCAGATTTACTCTCACCAGAAGTGAGTGAATTTTGCTTACATCCAGGATGGCTAATTGGCACTAAAATTGTTAAATCAGAAATAGTAGTCCAAACAAAATGGACACCCAACCAATTAGAAGAACATCTGAAAACAGAAGGTAAAACTCTCCATGATTTGCGAAAACAAGCCAAGCGTCTCCGCTACCAAATGGAGTTATTTACTGAATTATATGGTGATTCTTTTTCTGCACATCTTCATGATATTAAAAATATCCAAGAAATCTTGGGAATGATCCAAGATAATATGGTTTTACATGAATGGTTAGAGAATATCTTCAAATCAGAAATGGATACTCAATTACGTGGGTTAACGACGCTACTAGCCGCAAATCGTTATCAATTGTGGCAAGAATGGCAACCACTACAACAACGTTATTTGCAAGCAGATACTAGATATAATTTGCATTTGGTGGTATTACAACCGACGTTGGTAAATCTTAAACAAGCTCTTGCCGATTCCTAATAGTATTAATATTTAGGGAGAGAATTGAGGGTGAGTACAATTGAGATAGTGTGTTATCCTTGGGCAAAAGTTTTGGGATAAATATAATCTAATTTAATAACCGCTTGCTGTTATGATATTATCAATCACCAGTGGTTGATATTCTGGACTAGAAAAAGGGCGAAAGTCATCTTTACACAAAGTAGTTATGTGACACAATAGGCGAAACTGAAGTGGTGTAGGTGGTAGATTTACACGCTCTACTTCCAGCCTGACTGAACTAGGGTCTTTCCAAATCAGATCAAAAACTTCACTTCGTAAGTAACGCGGACAATAACCTACAATATGATGATCTTCTGTGTTTAAAGTTAATGCTTTAGGATCATGAGGGTTTTGAAATTCATGAGCTAACCATAACTTTTCTGTTGACACAAAATGATTAATTCTTTCAATGGCACATTTAGGTAGGTGTCGTAGTCCGTGAGCAAAAAAGTGTAATTGATATTCTCCTTTTTCATCTGCTTCTGGACAGGGGAAAACAGCAAGACTATCTGTTTCTCGTTGTCCACCACTTCGGGCTAAAATTGCGAGGGGATCATCTTCTAGTTCTGAAATATTTAACCATTGCAGAAAATTAGCATAATCAGGACGGGAACGAGACATCAAACGATTAGAGAAAATTGGAAATAAATGGATTGATGTATATACTTTTTCTAAATCAGGAAATGAATATAAAGGTTCAAAACCACAGGTATTTTGTGCCTCTTTAACACTTTGGGTATACACAAATTTGTACTTTGTGCCATCATAAGTCAATCTACCAATTGTAAACCAAGAGCGACTATGGGTATCTTGCCAAGCTAAAAATAGTGTTTGAGGTGTTTTCACTCTAATAATTCCTTTAAATTAAGTAATCTATTTTGGTTCAATTCCAGAATCTTTTGTGCAAATTCGACTGCTATATTTGATATCCGCTTTTGTGGAATTCGGTTTAAAATTAAGAGAGTATCTGCTTTAGATATACGTTCAAGATGTTCTAGCCAAATCATAGCAGATTGGGGATAACGAAGCGCAGACCGATAAAATACATCAAGAGTTTTCAGTGGCTTTTTATCTTCTGCACTACTATAAAAAGCAGATTTGCACTTGTTGATATATGAATCCACCGAGCATTTTTGTCTCTTTTCGTCATATAGTTCCCGTCCTAAAGAAGATGCATGATCATAAGTTGGTGCTAAGTGTATAGTTTCTGTTATATTGGGTGTCAATTTACTTCTTACTAAACCCCAATTGTGATGGTGACGATCTCCATTACCAATCCAAGCATCTAACATGAGGTAGCCAACAAACACTTCTACAGCTTTCTGAATACCACTTGGTGCTGTCCAACCAATAGGGAGATTAATATGATCTGCTTCTAGCACTTTTAGCACAATATCTATTGTATGTTGTGAAACGCCATATTTTTCAAATGTGGGATAGTTCGGCACAATTGGAGTGAGAATTTCATTGCCATGAATTAGTGTCTCACCTTTTGACAAGAATGAAGGTGAAACTACACCAAGATTTCCTTCCCAAGTTTCTGCTAGATCATAAATAGCATGGGGTAATCCTAAAAGCTCACACAATTCAGATGCAACTTTTTCTGCCCAGTCCTGTCCGATATATTGTGATTTTATCTGTTTATATAAACAATAGTCAAGTTCTTTATGCTTAAACCAAAATTTTGTATTAGTTCCTATTACCTCATCATGAGAAAATTCATAATACTCTTGGACGACAAAAATAATAGGAAATTTTGGCTTAAATTCCATGAGATTATTAACAGTAGATATTATTTGGATTCAGTCTAGCCTGTTTATTAGTTTATTATGTCACATAGTAAGTAGGTAAACAAAATAAAAATGAGGGGTATTGCGTTTTGTAAAATGGCTGAAACTCAATCAGAATCTCGCATTGAGACAACTTTACATACCGTTATATACCTTTAAATTTTTCTGTTCACCTACTTATTTTATTATTCCAAGAATAGCCGCATCCCCAATGTATCATTTTTCCATCTCTCGACGAGAAATAGATTCCCATTAAAGACTGATACTCTCAAACTGAGATTCACATTTTCAGAGAATTTATGCACTAATATCTAGACACAAGCCAAATTAATTTTCCACCAATCCCCAATTCTTATGAGTGATAATATTAATCCTGCGAATTTTCCTGAATCAGATATAGCAAATAACAGCCAGTCACTAACCTTACAACGCGGTGGTGAAGAGTTAATGCTAGAAAAAACGCTTTATCGTTTTACTATCCGTCCAAATGTTAACTTTCCCCATGAAAAATTAACACAGATTCCTGGTAGCGTATGGCGGCGGAGTATTCCTCAAGCGAAACTAGAATTATATACGGTTTTTCCTAATCAGCTAGATGCGGTTATGTCTCAACTCCGTGCTGATGAAAATGTAGATTTTGTAAGTCATGTTTATACATTGGAAAATAATCCTGGAACTTTTGTTTATCTCAGTGACCAAATTACAATTCAATTTGCTACTTGGGTAGATAATACTAAAATTAATACTATTACCAGTACATTGAATTTAGTTCAAGATCAACCAGTAGTTGGCATCCCAAATACCTTTGTTTTTCTTGTTAGTAAACAATCCACACAAAATCCCGTTAAAATTACCAATTATTTACAAACATTGCCAGAAGTTTTAGCGGCTGAACCCAATATTCTCATTCAGCAAGAACCCCATTATAAACCCAAGGATTCTCTTTATTCCCAGCAATGGTATCTCAATCATAATAGTAGTAATCAATTGGTAGCTGGTTCGCATATTTCCGTAGAACAAGCTTGGGATACTACTCGTGGTGTGCGTTCTATAGTGGTGGCTGTAGTAGATGATTCCTTTGATTTAAAACATCCAGATTTTCAAGGTACAGGTAAAATTATTGCTCCTAGAGATCTAAAAGAAAATGATTTTTTACCCTTACCTGGAGAAAAAGAAACCAGTCATGGAACTGCTTGTGCAGGATTAGCTGTAGCTGAAGAAAATGGTTCGGGAATTGTGGGAGTTGCTCCTGGTTGTGCAATGATGCCCATTCGCACTACTGGTTTTTTAGATGATCAATCAATTGAGGATATTTTTGATTGGGCAGTAGAAAAAGGCGCGAGTGTAATTTCTTGTAGTTGGGGAGCTTCTGCTGTTTATTTCCCCCTTTCTATTCGGCAAAAAGCGGCTATTAACCGGGCTGCTACCAATGGACGCAAGGGGAAAGGATGTGTGATTGTTTTCGCAGCCGGAAATGCTAATCGTCCCATTAATGGGACTGTAAATGAACAGAATTGGCCGAAAAATATTGTCCAAGGTAAGACAAATTGGTTGAGCGGTTTTGCTGTTCATCCTGATGTGATGACTGTATCTGCATCTACTAGTTTGAATAAAAAGGCTGCTTATAGTAATTGGGGAGGTAATGTTTCTGTTTGCGCTCCTAGTAATAATGCTCCCCCAGGAATGTGGTTTCAAGAAACTGGTTTTGTGTATACACAACCGGCAATTGTTTCTTCTCTATTTGGATTGGGAGTATTTACAACAGATCAAATAGGTGCGGCTGGTTATGATGCTGGAAATTTTACTAAAAACTTTGGCGGTACTTCTAGTTCTACTCCCATTGTGGCAGGAGTAGCGGCTTTGGTATTATCAGCTAATCCTGATTTAACGGCTCAACAAGTTAAACGGATTCTGCAAGATACGGCTGATAAAATTGTGGATAATAACCCTGATCTTCAGTTGGGTGTGAGTGGGGGTACTTATGATAGTAATGGTCATAGTCAATGGTTTGGTTATGGCAAAGTCAATGCAGCTAAGGCTGTGAGACTAGCGCAGCAGATGGGTGTGGTTGCCAAAATTACGAATAAACAAATCCAGGTCAAAAATTCTCAGGTTGTGAATATTCCTGATAATAATAGACAGGGAATTAAAAGTACGATCGCTATTAATGAAGCTGTCAATGTCACAGATATCCAAGTTACCGTGAATATCACCCATGATTTTTTAGGAGATTTAGAAGTTTATTTAATTGCTCCTAATAATCAGCGGATATTATTACAAAGTCGCACATTAGGTCGTCGTAACCAATTACAAAATACTTACACAGTGCGATCGCATCCTGCCCTTAAACAATTACTTTCTTTACCCGCGAAAGGCAACTGGCAATTACAAGTTATTGACTACGCTACCCTAGATGTCGGCAAACTTAATAACTGGGAATTGGTAATTGGTTTCGGGAAGTGAGGGAGTAGGGGGAGTAGGGGGAGTAGGGGAG
>NZ_LJOU01000036.1:0-49460 GCF_001672085.1 Anabaena sp. AL93
CCCCTACCCCCCTACCCCCTATTCAAGACTGAGACATTCTGGAAATCAGATTGGTAATCTCCTGATAATACCGCGTATTTCCTGACTGAGAATAGAGATCAGCAGATTTACGAAAATCAGCGATCGCATCTAATTGATTACCCAAATGTTTATGGATATCTGCTCTGACTAAATAAGCTAAAGGATAACGGGGCTGTAATTGTATCGCTTGGTTTAAATCTGCTAATGCGCTATTTAATTCTCCAACCAGAAAGCGACTCCGACCTCGATTAAACCAATCTTCGGCTAAACTGGGGTTAATGCTGATGGCTTGAGTATAATCTGATATGGCTTTTTGATATTCTTTCAGGGCATAACGAGCATTAGCGCGATCGCTATAAAATACAGCAGACTGGGAATTTAAGCGTAAAGCCTCTGTGAAATCACTAACTGCACCAGCAAAATCCTTAACTGCATAACGACTATTACCTCGATGATAATAAGCAGCTAAAAAATCTGTATCTATTAGTAAGGCTTGATTATAGTCTTGAATAGCCATTTGTATATTACCTAACAACTTATGAGCATCACCTCGCTTACAATAAGCCGGGGCAAATTCTGGAGACACTTTTATAGCTTGAGTATAATCTGTAACTGCATTAACAAAGTCTTGCATAGCCTCTCGTACCATTCCCCGTCCATAATACGCTGTAGCTAAATGGGGATTGATTTGTAATGCTTGGTTATAATCTTTAACTGCATTTTCATAATTTCCTAATTGATGATGTGCATTAGCTCGAAAACCATATACTAAAGCTAATGTGGGATTAATTTGTAATGCTTGGTTATAATCTTGAATAGCACTTTCATAATCTCCCAAGTTGCTATAGACTAAACCTCGTTCATAGTATGCTTGAATATCATCAGGAACTATTTTTAATGCTTGATTAAAGTTAGCGATCGCTTGGTGATATTCTTGAATACGAGCATAAACTAAACCGCGATTGTAGTAAGCTGCACCAAATTTAGGATTAATTTCTAGAGAAAAATTATAATTAGAAAGCGCATTTTCATATTCTTGCAAAGCATAATAGCTATTACCAAGATTATGATAGGCTTCCGCAAAATTAGGATTTATTTTTATACATTGATTATAATCAGCAATAGCTTTTTCATAATTCCCTAAAATATGAAAAATATTACCTCGATTAATATAAGCTATCGAAAAATCAGGGTATAATTCCAAAACTGTATCAAAATTAGCGATCGCTTGTTGATAATTACCATCATGATAATGATCTAAACCCTGTTGGTGCAAAGCATTAACAACATCAAAATTGATATTCTTATTCATTTTGTCACTTGTAGGCGCACAAACTAGATTCTACCACAGATCCCCGACTTCTTTGAGAAGTCGGGGATCTGTTTTTTTGGTCAACTTATCAACACAGTTTCATACTGAGACTTCCTAGATAAATCCACCATTTCTCGTTCCATATTATGTAAAGAAGTTAACATCAAATCATCACGATGTTGCCAAACTGCAAATATTTTATTTCTACCATCATTGAGAGTTTCTAAATCAATTTTATAACCATCATTGACTTGTTGCAACTTCAAACCCAACAAACTTAAAAGTCTGTTTAATAACTTAATTCCCGCAACAGATTCCTTACCTCTAACTAAATCAATTCCTAAAGCGCGTTTAATATGTCTACTACTTTGTATGGCCACATTTTTCAACCAAATTAAGTCAGCATCATTTTCAGTAAATACCCTTTCTATTTCCAAAAATTGCATTATTCCCAAAGCCCGCATAGCTTCCACTTTGAGCGTATAAGTTCTTAAATCTGGCAGAAAAACTTTACCTTCACCCCACAATAACTGCTGACTCCATTCTTGTTGATCTTTAACATGAAAATATTCACTTTCATGAGTTAAATAATAATGAATTAACAATTGTCCATAATATCCTTTTTCGTCTTGTAATTTCAGTTGAGGAGTAACGACAATTCCATACCTTTGCCTGAGAATATATTTACTAACTTGATGACGTTCTGAATTACTGAGAGAATGTTTAGTTAATAGATGTTCATATTCTACATAGTCAATATCCTTAGCTGTAGCTACAGAATTTGCTGCTGCTAATTGGTTCTGTTGCTTAATGTCTTTGATTTTGCGTTTAATTTCCTTAGCTTTTTGCCGACTTTGCGCCCAATCTTTTTGCACTTTCACAATTTCGACAATTAACCGTTTACGATTTTCTAAATCACTAGGTTCAGTGGCAAAAAAGGCTAAACGTAAATCACGGAGAATGTTGTTTTGTACTTCATTACTTCGCATTTGGATATAATGACCATCAGCTATCAATCCATCTTGCATAGATTGCCGATAAAGACGAATAGAGGCATTTACCCTGGC
Organism: Anabaena sp. AL93; assembly: GCF_001672085.1. Classification (NCBI taxonomy): domain Bacteria; kingdom Bacillati; phylum Cyanobacteriota; class Cyanophyceae; order Nostocales; family Nostocaceae; genus Anabaena; species Anabaena sp. AL93. The sequence goes on from NZ_LJOU01000036.1 coordinate 2,401, forward strand.
AGATAATTTTGCCCAAGTGCGTAAATGAATGGGATCATAAACTAAAGGTAAATCTACATCTATTTTGTGTAAAGGACTTAATAAAGCCAAATTTTCTTTTTGATTTTCTTGATACCAATGAGATAGTAACCGATAATTTGTACTACCACTACCAATTAAGCCAATACCGCGTTTAGCACACCAAATCACACGGGGAACATTATCTCTAACTCTTGCTAAAGCTTGACGGGCTTCTGAGTCAGGAATTACTCCTTGAAAAATACCATAAACTCGGTCAAAATGTTGGACATCAATACTAATTCCTGTTCCCAAACTAGGGGTAACGAAAACAGTATCATAATCAGTAATTTTTTGATTTATTGCTGCTATCAAATCAACGGCTGCATGACCAGGTGTATTAGTAGTATGACTGCTAACTACCAGGGTTTCAGGAAATTCTCTTCTGAGTTTTTGTAACCGTTCCCTTAAATAACGTTCAATGGTTTCACAACTGTAACGTCCAGAACGACTATCGGTAGTTACATAGCATCTTCGTCCAGCAATTAGGTCTAATTCCAGTTGATGAATTAGGGGTGTAGGATTGGGTGAATCATAAAAAGTTGTATCCCAACCTTTTGCTGGTTTCCATTCATTGACAACTACCCAAGGGGTTAATTTAATTCCTGATAAAGTCTGTAAATATTCTAAAGATACATCTGATAAATCGGCATCTTGGACAATGATTAATCCTCCAGTTGTGAGAATTGTAGAAATTAGTTGTTGAAAAATGCGGAGAATTTTAACTCGTTTTTGTTTACAGGTATTGCTATTGAGTAAATGCCATAAAGATTGTTCAACTTCATCTAAAATTAATATTGCACCGCGCCAATCTTCGGGTTTTAATTTCCAAATTGAATCTACACATAATCCTAAAGATGGGGTAGTTGCTAAAGGATAAGTAACAGGTACTTCATCAGCTTCTATACTCCATTCTTGATGTTCAAAACCCCATTTAATGCCGATTTTATCACATAAAAACCGTCCTAAGATGATTCTATGGGTAATTAATAAAACTGGTTGATTATGGTTTTTTGCTTGTTGAACAATGCTTTCTAGGGCTGTGGTTTTACCTGTACCTTTTGCTGATTTAACTCCCACTAAACCAGAGGTAGGAAAGGTAATGTTTCCCAAATAAGGACGGTTAATAGTCAGTGCTGCCGGAATTGTTAACTCTGTATGGGGTTTGGTTTGGGCAATATAAATATCTAAATCTACACTTTGACGATAAGTTTTATCAAAGGCTGTTGCACCTTTAGCAATGATAAATTCATCAACTCCTTTTTCTTTTCCCGGAAGTTCGACAACTTTAACAGGGCAGTTTTGTTGTTGAAATAAATAACCGAGTTGGGAAATAGCATTATTTACAGCGGCAATTTTTTTGGCTTGAGTTTCAAAATCAAAACAAATATAAAAATCGCGTTTTGTATTTGTAAATGCGGCTAAATCAGGGATTAATTGCCGACGGGTAACTTTGCCAAATTCATCTTTAATGACCCGATAACCGCTATTAATGCCGGGAATCGCAATCGCAACATATCCCTGACTTAAAAGGGCTGCGGCTTTTTTCACACCTTCACAAATAACAATAGCTATTTTATTTTTAATTACCCATGACCAAAAACCTTCGGCTTCACCATCATGATTAATGGTGATATTTTCCGGTAAACTTAAGTTGTAACGTTGTCCAACTTCTTGCCAAATTTGTAAGGGTATGCGTAAACAAAATATGCGTGTGGGTGTGCTGGGAGGATGTTCATATTTGATGGATTTACCTTTTTGATTTTGTCGCGGTTGGTTGGGCTTAAAACATCCCCATTCCATATTGTGCCAATTGTTGAGGGGGTCTAGTCCCGAACACCACCAACCACCTGCGGTAACATGATGATAACGCTGCAACCAAGCATTTCTAATCATCCCTGTATTGGTGCGAGGGAGTTGGTCAGAAATTAGCAAATATTCATAAGCACTGATGCCCTGAAGCGATTTAAAGTTTAAAAGAATTAAGTCTAAGTTTATACCACTGTTCTTGACTAATTCTTCAAGGTGTTGTGGATGTAAAGAAGGCAGATACATAAGCTGAAGCAGCTAAGGAAGATAACAAGATCAAAACTTTAGCACGCCTCGGCTGATTTTTTATAAAAGAAATTTCTGTTTTTAAGTGTTATCTTTTTTACTTTGTTTTGATAAATACTTCTGTGAATATATCAATGTGTGGTTAGGGCTGTGCAACCGTAAATATAATAAATTTGTATTGTGATATTTATACATATATAATTTTTGGTTATAGGTATTAGCTGTGAGGCTAGTTCATAATTAACCTATCTATGAGTCATTTTCTTTAAAGTCTATTAAAGCCCTCTTAAGGTGGGCATTACCCACTTTACAATACTTAAATTTTTATGTAGATTATGGAACAACTTGAACCGAACCAAACTGACGAAAATGGTAATCAAACGCAAATGCTTTCATAATTCCCAGCTTTTCCATGACAACTTTACTACTAGAATCCGTAAAACTCCATTCTTTATCAGAATAATCACGAAATAGTTGCCAAGTTAAATGGATATCTTCCTCTGTTAAATAATAGATGGTTGCTAATTTACCTGAAAAGAAAGCTTCACCTAAAATAATAGATCGTTTTGTTTCTCCTCTTGCTCTTAATAAAGTCAATGTTTCATCAATTACGTAGTCAGTCGTTAATAAAGTTTCTTTGTTATTAGTTAACCATAAAATAGCATTTTGATGCTCGGAATCAGCAGGAACAATACTAGCAAACCAAGCACCCGTATCAACAAAAATCATAAACTATTTGGAATATAAAACTTGATCATGATCTAAACCTGAGAAAGTATCTGTTTTTCCTTCTAAAGGCAGTTCAGCAATCTCTTGTAAAATTTCTAAGGGGTTTTTATGTTGAGAATAAGATTCTAGAGGAATAATAATTACTTGTACTTTACTTCCTTCTGGTAGTGTTATTGGTTCTGATAACCTCAATGTTCCTTGTTCATAAATAGCTTCTACTGGCATAGAATTTATCCTGGAATTTGATTACTTAAATTATAGCATCATCTCGGAGGGATTTTCCGCATTTGGCAACGGAAGCATCCCTACGGTAATATAGCGGTTATCGCGCTTGATGCAATATAATTAAGGGCGGGGAAACCTACAGGTTTTGCGATTTATGTATCTCACAAAGAGTGCATACGGCTAAGTAGGTGAACACAATAAAACCAAAGTGTGTAAAGAAAAGTAAAATCGCCCAAAGCTTCTTCACTCTTGCATCTGGTTACTGAGCGAAGTCGAAGTATTGCCTCTTACCTTCCCATAACGACAATTTTCAATGCTAACCTACTTGTAGCAACTTTATCTATTAATTAATGTTGCTACGAATCTTAAACCAAATTCTTCTTCAAAAACTCCTTTTTTGTAATCTAAACTCCACATTTCTAAGGCACATTCATCATCAATGGTAGATGGAAATATGGACATCTTAAATTCTTTGAAGTTGGGAATATAGTCACATTTAACATCAGCAATAGCTCCTATTTGTCTTCTGTCTAATGCCACAGCTAATCTTAAGATGGCGCTGAGTTGATTAACCATTGTCCGATGTTCTTTGTGCAGTAGATTTCGATAGCTGTCGTGCTTTTTCTTGGGTGGAGATTTGCGGTGATAACGGGCTATATTGGCGATGAGTTCGATTTCGGTTTCGTTATAACCGAGTAATTCACTATTTCTAATTAAGTAGTATGAATGTTTGTGGTGTGATGAATGACCGACATAGTGGCCACAATTGTGTAAAATGGCAGCAGCCCATAGTAATTGGCGTTGATCTGCATTCCAATAATGTAGTTGTCCTTTGGTTTGGTCAAATATATCTAACGCAAAAGCGGTAACGCGAGCGCTATGTTCTAAGTTAGTTTGGTATTTTTTGGCAGTTTTTAATACACTGCGTTCTCGAATGGAACTTTGAAACCGTAGTCTGTTGTCAATGAAGCCATGAGTCAGCATCCAGTCTACAATTACGCCTTCTCGAAGAGAACGTTCACAGACTGTTAAGGATTCGACTCCTAATAAGGTCATTGCTTCCTGTAAAATTACTGCTCCTGAAAGTATCACTTCTGGCCTCTTTTCTGGCATTCCGGCGATCGCCGCCCGTTCTACATTGGTCATTTTGCGGAGGCGATTTACCCAGGTTCGCAAGTCTTGGAGACTGAATTGATAGCCGTTGAGGGTGGTGGGAATAAGACCTAATTTTTCCCGTGCATGGATGGTGGCAATGGTTTCTATTGTCCCAGATGTGCCGATTAACTGGGGAGAATCGCCAATTTTGAGTTTTCTTTGGACTTCTTCTACAGAACGTTCTAGCATTCCTCTAGCGTAAGCCTGGAGGTATTGAAATTCGGTTTCGGTGATGGGATCTGAGTTGACTAATTCTCCGGTGAGGCGGACTGCACCGATTTTGGTACTGGTGAGACTACGGGGTTCTTCGCTGTCTCCTAAAATTAATTCTGTTGAACCACCACCAATGTCAATGATGATGTGGGGTTTGTTGTTAAATTCCATCCCCGACAAGACACCTAAGTAGATGCGACGGGCTTCTTCAGGTCCAGAAATCAAGTCAACAATTAAGCCAACTTCTATTTCGATTTGATGAAGAAATTCTTTACCATTGGGAGATTCACGGACTGCACTTGTCGCTACAGCTACAATGCTACTTGTTCCTAAGCTTTCAGCAAGGGTTTTGAATCTGCCTAAACAGGCGATCGCTTTACTCATAACTTCTGGTTTTAAGTCGCCAGTAATTAAATTGCGATCGCCTAATCTCACCGTTTCCTTTTCTCTGGCAATAATGGTAAAAGATGGTAAAGTTGCTTCAATTTTTACCACCACCATGTGCAAAGAATTTGTACCAATATCAATGGCTGCAATCATCTGATTTTCTGGAACTGATTGACTGGGTGTGTTCTCCCAATTAGCCGAGACGGAATTTACCATTTTTTGTGCTTGCGAATAGGGACTGGAGGAGAAATAGCAAATAAGGATATTCTATAAATGTAAAGATATGTTAAATGACCAAATATGTTGGAGACACCAAAAACCAACCAAGAACCATTATGGCTTGTAATTATCCGGCTGTTAAGGTGGAATAAACCGGAAGGTAGGTTAATTCTGATGATACCCGCATTGTGGGCTGTATTCTTAGCCGCTGGCGGTAAACCGCCTATCCCCCTAGTAGGAGTAATTATTTGCGGTAGTATGGCGACCAGTGCGGCTGGTTGTGTGGTTAATGATTTATGGGACAGAGATATTGATCCCCAAGTTGAGAGAACACGCGATCGCCCCCTGGCATCTCGCGCCCTTTCCGTTAAAATTGGGATTGTGGTGGGGATAGTCTCCCTCGCCTGTGCCGCAGTTATCGCCTTCTATCTTAATCCATTAAGCTTCTGGTTGTCTGTGGCCGCCGTTCCGGTTATCGTCCTTTATCCTGGTGCAAAGCGGGTATTTCCTGTTCCTCAATTGGTGCTTTCCATAGCTTGGGGTTTTGCGGTTTTAATTAGTTGGAGTGCAGTTACAGCCAATATTACAGCACCGACGTGGTTACTTTGGGGGGCAACGGTACTATGGACATTAGGATTTGATACAATCTATGCGATGAGCGATCGCATAGACGATAAACGTATAGGTATTAATTCTAGTGCTATATTCTTTGGTAAATATGCCCCTACAGCGATCGCTATTTTCCTCATGGGGACAGTTATTCTCCTAGCTGGAGTAGGTGTATTAGTTCACTTAAAGACAGCATTTTGGATCAGTTTAATCTTCGCCACCATCGGTTGGATTTGGCAAATTATGCGCTTACAACAGCCAAAAATACCTCACCCTGCCTATGGGGAAATGTTTCGTCAAAACGTCTGGATTGGTTTTTTAATTTTGGCAGGAATGATCATTGGTTCTTTTTAAATTTGTCATCAATTTAACCAAATCAAAATTTTCCTGTCAATCTAACTCAGGCTAGATTAAAACTATCAGGACTACTGTTTTAAAGGTTGGGATAGTAATCTACCAGCTAGATGCAACCCAACCAAATGAATCAATCTATTTTAGTTAAACTCGCTACAATAATTCTACTGTCCCTGGGTAGTTTTGGTCTAGTTATTGGGGGTTTCCTGATTAATAAAGCTACTAGTAAAACCAAACAACTACAGCCAATTACTGATACATCACAATATCAAGAAATTCGTCATCACAAATGGGCTGATCTTCAACAAATTCAACATTTTCCTGGACAAATTCCTAGTGATGCTCAAGTTTTACAAATGGCTTATTCTCCCGGAATTACACCCGAAAGTAGTTCTTTACAAATTCGTCTCAAAGAACCACAAACAAAAATCAAAAACCTGCTGAAACAATACAAAAAAATCTCTCAGCATCAATACCAGGGTGGGAATACAAATAATCATAGTAACCAACCCAACGGCGTACCGACAACATTCTTTTATACTAGCGATTCAGAAACAGAAACTTTTCCTAGCAGTTATGAAATATTGGTATTAAAAGCTGAAGATAAAAGCCAACCCGGTACAAAATGGAATCATGGTAATAGTCATGGAGTCGCAATTGATATTGCATCTTCAGAAATTATCTACTGGGCGGAAAAATGGTAAAAGCATGAGGAAATTTAAGCACTGAAAAATAGAATTTATATTTGATTTGTGTTAGCGTAGAGTCCCGTAGGGATACATTGCAAAATTCAAATCCCCGACTTCTTTAAGAAGTCGGGGATCTTGTTTTATGTAGCCTTTAGATTTCCCTCCTCAACGAAGATGTCAGAAAGTAATACCAAAATTACAAACTGCTTATGATGATGGAACTTTGAAAGATTTAACTTGGGGTTATTCTGAAGCTGAAAATGATCCTGATGTAGAATTAAAAGCTTTTACTGCGGTGTTAAATGGTAACGGTGACGCTTCCAAAGCATTTCAAAATTCTTCTTGTGCGGTCAAAAACGGTAGTAATTTAACTTGTACTGTTGATATTTTCAAGGTATTTAAAGCCAGGGAATAAATTCCCTGTCTGAAAGCTAAAGTCGGTTGAAACCGACTGAATGGAAGAATTTTTGGCGTTGCTGATTAAGGGTATGAATTCTAGTCTCACGCAAAGGCGCAAAGACGCACTGAGGTTTGAGTTTTAAAGGTTCAATTTGGGAATTTCATACCTCAATTCAGCAACGCCGAATTTTTTAGCCCCTTTTAACGGACTTGGGCTATTAGACTGGGAATTTATTCCCAGACGGTTTATGAAACAAACCAAAAATTAACCAATTACCAAATTATCAAATAACAGGAGTATCATCTATGAAATTACACAAATTATCCCATTTATTATTATTCTTTGTTCTCTTATTTCCCGCTTCTCCGATTATTATCACTGGTTGTAGTTCTTCCCTATTCGCACGCAAACTAGGGATATTATCAGATGATACCCTATTTATAGAATGGGCAAATGATTACCGTCATTATCTGGGTTTGCGTCAGGAATTATGCTAAAATATCGTTTATTATCACCTTTAATTAAATCAATGAATGAACTATTAACTCGAATCACACAAATACCTGGTCAATGTGGAGGTCGTCCTTGCATTCGGGGAATGAGAATTAGAGTTAGCGACATTTTAGAAATGTTAGCAGAAAATGTCAGTGTAAATGAAATTTTAGAAGACTTTCCTGATTTAGAACTAGAAGATATTCAGGCTTGTTTAATATTCGCTGCAAGACGTACTGATTTTGTTAGATTAACAGCATGAAAATTTGGATTGATGCACAGTTACCTCCAACATTAGCAGATTGGATCACAAATACTTTTGCTATCGAAGCATTTTCATTAAAAGAAATTGGTTTACGTGATGCTAAAGATATTGATATTTTTGAAGCTGCCAAAATAGCTAATGTGATAATTATGACAAAAGATAGTGAATTAAAATCAATTCAAGAAGAGGAGTCAGAAGAATGAATTTACATTACACAATTATTATTCAATGGAGTAGTGAAGATAAATGTTATTCAGTTCATTTACCAGAATTTCCTACTCAAAAATATCATACTCATGGTGATACTTATGAGGAAGCTGTTAAAAATGCTCAAGAAGTTATAGAAATGATAGAAATGCTAATTGCCGAATATCAAGAAGATGGTAAACCTTTACCTGTAGTTAAATCTTTGGAACAATTAATGAATGTGGCTTAATATTCAATAACATTAAAATATATTAGCAGGGTTTATCATTACTAAACCCTTACCATCTGTTATAAATTTTCCATAATCGCTGTAACTTGTCTTTTTAAATCAGATAAATTCTGTTCAATAATTTGCCAAACTAAATTAAGATTTACCTTTAAATAATCATGAATTAAAACATCTCGTAAACCTGCCATTTGCTGCCAAGGAACATCAGAATATTTACTTCTCAACTCAGGTGATAATCTTTTTGTTGCTTCCCCAATGATTTCAAAATTGCGAATTACAGCATCTTGAATCATTTTGGTTTGCATAAATTCCTCTTTACCACCTTTTGTATATTCTTCTATTCGTTCAATACATTCTTGAATATTACTCAAATATAAACGCTCATCTTTCATAATGGCACAGATTCACTTAATACTTTATCTCTAATTAATTCATGTAAATTATCAGGTTCAGCAATATCCACTTTTCGTCCTAGCAATGCTGCTAAATCTTGCATTAAACCAATATAATCAAATAAACTACTTTGTGGTTTTAATTCTACTAAAAAATCTATATCACTATCTGGTGTTGCTTCACCTCTAGCAACAGAACCAAAAACCCGCAAATTATCAGCACCATATTTAGTGGCAATCTTTAATATTTCTTCTCGAAATGGTAGTAATAATTCTCCAATTCCCATAATTTATTTTTGATAAACCTTAACCCTCTCTATTCTATTAGATTACATCAGGAGTTGTCAATATAAAGAGAAAATTCAGCCATTGATAAATGAGAATAATACCGGAATATTATCAAAAAAATACTGAATATGTTTGATATTATGTCAGGGTAAAGCAAAAGCTAAACCCCTACTTCTGAATTCTTTTATAGCTTTTATAGCAGTATGCACTTGAATCATAAGCCCCCTCCTCGCACCCCCCTCATTCCCCCCGCAGCGGGGGGAAGAAAAGGATAAACTTTTGATATTGGAGGGGGTTGGGGGTGGGGTTCTTGTATTTCACCCAACCAATAACCGCTATATCTACATCCTTTCTAAAACCTTAATTCCTAACAAAGATAATCCCAACTTGAGAGTTTTTGCAGTTAAATCACATAACATTAACCGCGAAGTTCTAGCAGGTTCTTCAGATTTGAGAACAGGACAATTTTCATAGAACTTGTTAAACTTATCGCTGAGTTGATACAAATAATCACACAAACGATTTGGTAATAAATCTTGTTCTACTTCCTTAATTACCTCATCAAGTTGCAGCAGATGTTTAGCTAAAGTTAATTCTGCATCTTCTCTTAGCAAGATTTGGCGATTTATTCCCAAGTTGGTAAAATCAATATTCCCTTGACGACTAATACCTTGAATTCTCACATAAGCATAGAGAAGATAAGGGGCTGTATTGCCTTTGAGAGATAACATTTTGTCATAACTAAAGACATAACTACTGGTGCGATTTTGGCTTAAATCAGCATATTTAACCGCACTAATCCCCACTACTTCAGCGACATTTTGCATAAACTCTTCTGTTTCTGTGCGTCCATCTTCTTGTAATCTCTTTTCTATGTCTGCACGGGCGCGGTTAATAGCTTCATCTAATAAATCTCGTAAGCGCACAGTATCCCCAGAACGAGTTTTAAATTTTTTCCCATCTTCACCTAATACTAAACCAAAAGGAACATGAACTAATTCCACATCATCAGGAATCCAATTTGCCTTTCTTGCGACTTGGAAAAATTGGGCAAAGTGGTTAGATTGTCCTTCGTCTGTCACATAAACAATTCGCTTGGCTTTATCTTCTTGAATCCGATAACCTAAAGCTGCTAAATCTGTGGTTGCGTAGTTATAACCACCATCAGTTTTTTGGATAATTAAGGGTAAAGGACCACCTTCCCTATTTGTAAAACCATCCAAGAAAACACATTTTGCCCCTTGACTTGATTCTAATAATCCTGTTGCTGCTAAATCTTTAACAACTTTTGGTAATAAAGGATTATAAAAAGATTCACCTCTTTCTATTAATTTGATATTCAGTAAATCATAGATGATTTGAAATTCTTGTCGAGATTGTTCACATAACAATTTCCACGCATGAAGTGTATCTTCTGCACCCGCTTGTAATCTCACAACTTCTTGACGGGAAGTTTCTTGAAAAATCGGATCTTCATCAAATCGCTGTTTGGCTTTGCGGTAAAAATTAACTAAATCTCCAATATCTAAAGCATTTGCAGTGGTGAGTGCGTCTGGATAAACTTCCCGCAAATAAGTAATTAACATCCCAAATTGCGTACCCCAATCACCAACATGATTTAACCGCAAAACATCATGACCACAAAATTCTAAAATCCGGGCAATAGAATCACCAATAATGGTAGAACGTAAATGTCCGACGTGCATTTCCTTCGCAATATTCGGACTGGAAAAATCAACAATTTGCTTTTGGGGATTTGTCGCTGTGGGGATTCCCAATCTAGCATCTACCTGAGTCGCGTTGAGTTGCGCTTCTAGATAAGATGTTTGTAATTTAAGATTAATAAAACCAGGACCTGCGATTTCTGGAGGTTCACAAATATCAGATACATCTAGTTTACTGACAATTTCCCCAGCGATAATTCGGGGTTGCTTTCCTAACTTTTTACTTAAAGATAAAGCCACATTAGCTTGATAATCACCAAATTTAGGATTACTTGCAGCCACTAAAATTGGATCTGTATTGGTATAATCTGTGCCAAAAGCAGCCACTAAAGCCTGTGTTAATTTGAGTTTTAGTTGTTCTTGTGTAGCATTCATTATGTAAATTGTATCTGTCTCTGCTGTTGAATACTGTGATATTTAAGTAGGTGAACACAATAAAACCAATCTGTGTAAAGAAAAGTAAAATCGCCCAAACCCTCTTCACTCTTGCCTCTTGCATGAGTGCCTCTTGCCTTGCCATAACGACAATTTTTAACGCCCACCTACTTAATCATTTGAGATGTCATTCGGAAACCAGTTGTCATCTAGGGCTTGCAAGAGGCTAATGTGAGCATCTGGGGGAAGTGGACATAACTTAGAAACGGACTTGATAGCGACGGGATGAGCTTTTTCGTAGAACGTTTGTAATTGAGAATAAAGGCTAGGACTATCTTCCAAACGCCCTTGAATTTGGGCGCGAAAGTTGACAATTTCCGCAGCCCAGTGATTACCGGATCTTGTTTTTTCAGATTCCCAGTAAGACAATTTTAGGAGATGTTCTAGAACACGGGTCAACAGACTAATTATGGCGCGTTTGTCGTTTTTTCCCATAATTTCTAGTTCTTCGATTAAGCTATCCCAATCTATGCTGTCAAAATTACGGTTTTGGATGTATTGGATAGTATCTTGTGTCCATTGGTTGTGATCTGTTTCATAAAGAGATGATGTCATGGTTTTTTCTCTAGTATTTGTTTGGAGAGATTTACTTATTGATCATCTAAGTAGGTTGGCGTTGAAAATTGTCGTTATGGCAAGGCAAAAGGCAATAGGCAATAGGCAAGAGTGAAGAGGGTTTGGGCGATTTTACGTTTCTTTACACAGTTTGGTTTTATTGTGTTCACCTACTTAACTTAAAATTAATTATAACATCGAAGAGATAATTTAGATGGAAATAATATTTGATTTTTGCAATATTATGTAAGGTGGGTGTTGCCCACCAAAAAATTTTCTACTCTGTTCACTATTGTTTACCCGCTGGTATAGAACTTTTAAATCTTTATATTCTCTCTCGTTGTGCTTGCAGTTTTAGCATGATTTCTGCGTGCATTTCGCGGGTAATGGGATAGAAATAGACTAAAACCAACCCGGCAATTAAACAAACAGTTGGTATTGGTCCAACAGCAATCCGAATCGCTAAAAGTGCGGATTCAGGTTGTATAGGTAAAGAACTTTGTCCAGAAACAGCTTCTTTAAAACCATAGGCTTGTAAAGTATTACCGACTAAAAATAGCCCAAAAGCTAAACCAAATTTTTGTAATAAAACCATGAAACCATAGAAAATACCTTCCCGTCGTTGTCCAGTTTGCAATTCATCTAATTCAATTACATCAGGTATCATAGACCAAGGAATTAGATAAGCTGTGGAAACTCCCACACCTGCCATTACAGCCATAACATACATTAAACCAATTTGTTCAGGCTGTAAGAAAAATAATCCAGCAGCGGCAATAATCCAGGAACTCATACCTAGAAAATAAACCAGTTTTTTGCCAATCTTTTTACTTAAATAACTCCAAATAAATAACATAAACAAAGCCGTTCCCTGAACTGCAATCATGACTGTGGGAACATCTCCCTCTTTCAGTTTCATGCAGTTAACGACAAAATAAGGAATAATGCTGGCTGTGATTTGCACACCTAACCAAGAAAAAAGATAAATAGCAATAACAAACAGAAAAGGTTTATTACTAAAGACAATTTTTAGCTGTTCAAAAAAGGGAATTTCGGCTTCCTGTGGCAAAGAAATCCGTTTTGCTTCAAAAGCCAAAATGCGATCGCGCACCCCATAAACGCACCAATACAAGGATAAAACCGAAATCACGGTACACACAGCCGCTAAAATTAGATACTGTTGTTGGCGATCGCTAATTTGTGAGAAAATAATTTTTGATAAAATCAACGATAAAATACTGCCACCAATGGAAAACGTAAACCGAAAACTATTCAAACTAGTCCGTTCGTCGTAATCCTGAGTTAATTCAGGAGTCATGGCTGTATAGGGCAAATTCACAACAGTAAAAAATGCCTGAGAGACAATCCCAATAACTACATAATACCAAAACAAACACCACATATTAACACTTTTATCGGCAGTAAATTGAGGAACAATCCACTGCAAGAAAAAGAAAAAACCAAAAGGAATTGCCCCATATAAAAGCCAAGGTAAACGACGACCCCAGCGGCGGGATTGGGTTTTATCAGTCAGCATTCCCACCATAGGATCATTGATACCATCCCAAATTTTGCCAATCATCAAAATACTACCTGCCAAACCTGCCGGAATTCCTGCCACATTGGTAAAGAAAACCATCATGTAAAATACAGCAATATTTGCAGTAATCGCAGGACCCAAATCTCCTGCACCATAAGCTAATTTAGTTTTAAAATCTAATTTTTCACTGGACAGAGATTTGTGAAAATCGTTATTATCAGAATTATCTTTAACCATAAATTACACCCTTATGAATTGACAATTGACAACAGATAATTAACAATTATTAACACACTTATTTTAGTCTTATGTCAGACCTTTACATTTCTTGGTCAGATTATCACCACAAAATTGAACAACTGGCTGTAAAGATTTATCAATCAGGTTGGGAATTTAACCAAATCGTCTGTTTAGCCAGAGGGGGACTGCGAGTAGGAGATATTCTCTCCCGCATATACAATCAACCATTAGCAATTTTATCTACCTCATCTTATAATGGCGCGGGGACATATAAAAGAAGTAATTTAATTATTTCTCGTCAATTAACCATGACTAGTGAAAATTTAGGTTCACGGATTTTGCTAGTAGATGATTTAGTAGACTCTGGTATCACTATTCAACAAACAGTTCCCTGGCTACAGAAACATCATGATTTTCCCATTCAAGAAATTCGCACTGCTGTAATTTGGTATAAAGCTTGTTCAGTTGTTGTTCCTGACTACCACGTTGATTATCTGGCTGATAATCCTTGGATTCATCAACCTTTTGAACATTACGAATCTATTAGTCCTTCTGAACTGGCACAGAATAAGAGTCAACAATGATAATTATTGTCACCTCTTACCTATCACTTTTTCTTGAAGCGATCGCCTAATCCTTTGAGTGTCATATTTTGGGCGATCGCATCATGGGGTATCAACACATAAACCCAAGGCTTTCCATTGTGTTGTAGCATATAATTAGAAGCATTTTGACACCATTTAACGGCTACATCCTTCTTAGCAACCACTTGAGGACTATCTATTTCATCTCGATTTTTGGGTTCAAGCATATAGATAATTTCTGCTGTTTCTGCTACAAAATCGGGTTGATATTCTAAATAATTTCCATCCCATTTGTAATAAATCTGAAATTGTCCTCTTGCTGGTTTAAACCATTTTATTGCATCTCGTTCCAAAATTATAGATAATACTCTTTCTGCTTCTGATTCAAATTTTTGTTCTGTATAGAGGCATTTAGAAAACCCTGTAAACAGATATTTGGACATATTGCTTTTATCTGGAGGCGAGGTTCTATAATCTAAGTAATGCTTCGTATTTGTGGTATATGCACTCTCTTTTAAGGATGTAAAACCTTTGCTAATTTCGTATTTGTACTCAACCTTATCATCTTCCCAGAAATGTTTTATCATCTGGTTATGGACAAAGTTAGCAATTTCGATTTGGTTATCAGATAAAACTTTCTGTGTCTCTTCTTCTGATAAGTAAGTGAGAAAATGACTAATAACCTGACTTGCTAAATCATAAAGTAAATCAGCATTTTCATCATAACAAATATCATCAAAATTGACTAAATTTTTGACAATATAGTTTTCTAACTGAAATTCTTCAGAATTGTCTGTTTTGATTTCTAAAGATGTAGAATCATCCGTTGCTAAAGATTGGATATATAATTCTTTTTTGGATGGAACACGATAATTCAAACCTGTCATATCTAAAGCAAAAGACCTAAAACCTGATTTTACTTCCCCTTGAGGAACAAAAATAATTTTGGGAATATCAATGGTTCGTTGAATAACTAAATCAGTGGTTTTAGCCACAATATCTGCAATATTTGGTGGTGTAGTTACCCCTTCAATTTCCAGTTGTTCTGGCTGATATTCTCTAGCTACAGCTTCCCGCACTATTGCTTGAACTTTTGGTGTTGAAAGATAAGATGCAGTTGGTACTTTTTCCGGCTGATTTTCTAATTTTTGAATTTCTTGACGAGTAAGAAATGTTATTTTCGCTTCTATTGGTGATTCAACTATAAATGGTTGAAGATTTTCGATCTCTGTTTCGAGCAAGTTGATAGTTTCTTCAGTCGTGATTCCTAAATATTTATCTAGTTTTGACTGTGAAACTACTGTTTTAGTTTTTTGTTCTAACTCTTCAGGTGTGAGAATAATTTGTTGTAATCTAATTTCTGATTCTGGGCGTTTTGCTTCTTCCACAATTTCTTGAAATTTGTCATGGGCAACAATATTTAAACGATCTACAATGGTGACACCTGTACGCTTTCCATAAGGTAAACGTAATCCCCTACCAATTGATTGTTTAATCAAAATCTCCGAATTTGCCGCTCTTAATGGTACAATTGTATAAAGGTTAGTAACATCCCAACCTTCTTTTAACATATTCACATGAATAACTATTTCTGTTGGTTCATCTGGATGTTCTACTTTTAGCAATCTTTCTACCATTTCATCTTCTTGAGTGCCTGTTTTACTAGAATCAACTTGAATGACTTTATCTTTGTAAAACCCTGCTGCAAATTCATCAGATTTAATCATTTCTAAAAGTTGTGTAGCATGGGTAGTGTCACGGGCAATAACCAGCATAAATGGCTTAACAATTGGCTTTCCTGTTTGGAGAGCATAAATTTTTAATTCAGCTTTAATATTTTCGTGCAGATAAATTCCATCTTCTAATTTGATTTGTTCAATTGCTGCTGGTGATAAACTAGCAGGATTAAAATCTTTACGAGTAACAACAGCAGGATCTTTAACAAAACCATTTTTAATGGCTGTTCCTAAAGAATATTCATAAATAACATTTTTAAAATATACTGGTTTTTTACTGGTTTCTATAGAAGGTGTCGCTGTGAGTTCTAAACCCATTAATGGTTTTAATTGGTTAATTACTCGCTGACCTGCTGAAGCTCGATATCGGTGCGATTCATCCATTAAAATTACTAAGTCTTTTAATTGAGATAGATAATCAAAATAACTTTCACCAATATATTCAGATAGTCGTTTGATTTTAGGGGTTTTGCCACCGCGTACTTCAGAATTAATTTTTGAAATATTAAAAATATTGATTTTGCAGGTAATTTGTGGATCTAAAATTGTTCTCGCATTGGTTTCATAGTTTTCACCTGTGATAATAATTGGTGAATTGATTGCAAATTCAGAAATACCTGTAAATACATATTTGGGATTATTAGGTGTAAAATCTGTAATTAATTTATTATAAATTGTTAAATTAGGTGCTAAAACAAAGAAATTTTTGATGTCATAAGCTAGATGTAAATAACTAATAAAAGCCCCCATTAATCGAGTTTTACCAACACCTGTAGCTAGTGCAAAACATAGTGATGGAAATTCCCTTTCAAAATCTGTAACCTTGGGGAATTGTTGATTAATTTTCGCTAAACTTGTTTCTATATCTGATTGTCCATTGATAGGCAAAATATCACAAACCCGATCTAAAATTTCTAATGATTGTCTTTGCGGAGGGCGCAGACTGAGACGATTAGTAATGTTATTAACGATGTTATTCATTGTATGTTATCTATTTAAAATAGTGATTGTTGTATATGCTGTTGTTGTGGTTTTTGTGGTGATGGTTGTTCAATTTTTGGAGGTGTTTTAGGCAGATTTTCGGTTTTTAAACTGTAATCGTCGTGTCCCCATTCACAGCGTGAAAGTATTTGTTGAGGAATTTTTTTAATTGTCAGATTTGGGAATATATCAACTTTGCTACGAAAAGCACTACATAAAACTAATAATGTGCGTTCTTGTCCTACTTCATCAGCAAGTTGAGATAATTGTTCATGACTGAGATTTTGGGTAGTGACATAAATAAAATCTCGTTCTGTAGAATAACCATGTTGCCAATAAAATGTATCTGATGGTGAGTATGTAAAGCCTTCTATTTTGCAGAGTGCTTCGGCTAACATGGCGGGGTTATATTCTTTATTAATAATCCAGTTACCCCATTTGTCTTTTTCTAACAGTGATGGTGCAAGACGATAATAACGAAATCCGCCGCCACCTTTCCAGTTAACAGTTTGGGTAATACCTCCTTTATCTTCACCATCAATTACTTTTTTAAGTCGGGGAATAATATGGGTATGACAATGTTCCCCCAGTTCTATCATTATCCAGCGTCTTCCCATTTTGTGTGCAACTGCGCCTGTTGTTCCTGAACCTGCGAAGGAGTCGAGAACAATATCTGATGGATCTGTTGTTATTTGAATAATTCGCGCTAATAGACGCTCAGGCTTGGGTGTAGCAAAAGGATCATCTGAGTTGAAAATATTTGACTCTTTTCTAGCCTCTTGAGTATTGCCAACATCTTGATGTAACCAAATAGTAGATGGTACTTGACCTTCTCGATCTACAGCAACAAAATTCTTAAATCTCGGAACTTTGTTTTGACCACTTTTACCCCAGTAAACTAATCCTTGCTGTTCATTATCTTGATGTCTTTCTTTGTTATAACGCCATACAGCAGTCTCTTTTGGATAAATCTCTTCACCAGTATTAGGATTCGTTATTGGATAGTAAAGATTGGGACGCTCAAATCTATTTTTATTACAAGTGTAGTCAACTGATATCCAATCTCCGCGAGAATCATTATCAAGATTTGATCGCTTTCGCCCAACATTTTCAGATTTTAATAGATTAGGTCGCCACACTGACTTATCCTTAGCAAAAACTAGTATATGGTCGTGCATATCGCTCAACCATTTAGCATCATTTTGTGGAGAGAACTTCTTTTGCCAGATTACATTAGCAACAAAATTTGCACGTCCAAAAATTTCATCACACATTACTTTTAAATAATGTGCTTCATTATCATCAATTGTAATCCAAATAGAACCATCTCTAGATAATAAATTACGCAAAATTTCTAGACTATCTCTCATTAAGCCAAGCCATATAGAATGCTCTAAACCATCATCATAATGTTGAAAAGCTGAACCTGTATTATAGGGAGGATCAATAAAAATACATTTAAATTTTCCTGTAAATTCCTGTTCTAAAGCCTTGAGAGCTAATAAGTTATCACCAAAAATTAAGCGATTATCAAAAATATCATTTTCACTGACTCGATGGGCAGCATGATAAGATTTTTCAGGATCTTCTAATAAAATTCGCGGTTCTAATTTGGGGCGAATTTCTTTACCAATCCATGTAAGTTCAAGTCTCTGCTTTTTACTCATAATTAGTTCTGATTTTATCTCAAATATTAAATAACCTCTCCCTAACCCTCTCCTACAAGGAGAGGGAAAAAGAATAAAAATGAATACTCAAGATTTT
This sequence comes from Anabaena sp. AL93, assembly GCF_001672085.1. NCBI lineage: Bacteria > Bacillati > Cyanobacteriota > Cyanophyceae > Nostocales > Nostocaceae > Anabaena > Anabaena sp. AL93. The sequence continues at coordinate 20,925 of NZ_LJOU01000036.1, forward strand.
TTGTAATCCCCCTTCCCTACCAGGGAAGGGGGGTAGGGGGGTTAGGTTTTTCATATCTACTAATTTCCCAACATCTTCTAAGCAGCCCTGTTAGCCAATTCTTGCATTACGACACTCGTTAAACTTTTAACATCAGTTAAACTTCTAAAAATAGCAAGATAGCCTTTTTCATCACTAGCAAACTGAGATTCAGAGAGAGTATAAATTAATTCAGCAAATTCTATACCAATTCTGGAAAACTCAGTCAAGTCATCTTGAGATAAATTAACTTCTGGCTTATTGATTAGAGACTTATAGCGTCTTGATAAAATATCTAATATAAACAATCTACCATGTTGATAGAAATTTTTACGCCGAGTTTCTGTTTCTGCTTTTCGAGAATCTTCAAAAATCTGATCAATATATTCAAATATACGCACATAGCGACAAAGTGTAATTCCTGAAAGCTCATTACTAAAAAGTGTTGGATAATAACGTTTATAAAGCTGACTAATATCTTTCTTTGCGGCCACAATTATTTCAGGATTACTGCTAAAACAAGCCAGGGCTATTGCAGCTTGTTCAATGGTGATAGCACCCTGATTATCTGCTGATGGACGATATTGATAGACAATATTTGATACCATACATTCTTGCCGCAACCTTTCTTGATTAGGATCTAAAGCTGCAAAATAAATATCACGGACTGTATTTTGTGTATTCCTCGCTTTGGTAATTTCTATACCTATAGTATCTGATTGTGTCCCTAATTCAATGATGGTAACTAATAATTTTGCATTGGTAGAAATAGAACCATTAGCATTAAATACAGATGCAATAGATCCCACTGTTTGCGCTCCATTGACTATCGAAAACCCCTCTAAAGTAAATTGAGTTGAGTCCTGATTGTGTCCAGATGGTAAACTAACCTTTGCACAAGTAATGGTTAATCCATTATTGAGATAAAAAAGTTCTGATGGTTGTTCTTCTACAGTTTCAGCAATTGCTAAGTTAACATCTTCTGTACCCAGATAATAACGGATATTATTCTCAAATAATAATTTATTATGCTGGTTATATAAATTAGCTAGTTCAGCAGCATTCACTAATCCATAAAAAGCTTTTCTGGGCTGTTCTAAACAATGCCATTTTTCTAAGGTTAATTTAACCTCAATAGGTGCATTTTCTTGTTTCGCTGTCAACCATCCATGAATATTTTTAATATTTAAATCTTGCCATTGAAAACGCGAATCAAACTTATTTAGTTCATTTTTTAATTGATTCAGATCATTAACTACATGAGAACCCAAGCTGCTTTCTAAATATATATTACAGCCAACTATAATTACGCCATTTTTGTCTAAAGCATCTTCAATATCTTGCTGCAACCGGGAAAAACTATAATTAAATTTTTGAAACCGTTTATGGACAAGATCCCTAATTCCATCACAAAATTTTTTATTATCACCCATGTCGGGCGCATTTCCCGCTTTAGCCTGTACTAACCAAAGCCGATTATTAACCCGATCAAAATAAATTGCGTCAATACCATTATCATCTCCTCCATTGATAATCGAATGAGCAGCTTGAGGGGGAGTAAGATCAGCAAGATTAGTAATGGCAAATGCAGCCAAAGAACGACTTAAACGATTTTTATAATGTTGTTCTGGTTTGTAATTTATCTGAAGTTGAGGGATCATCGGAAAATAATCCCGTGTCAAAATTTCAATGATTTGAGTCTTTTGGGCTGTGGTATTCGGCTTAGGCATTGAGCGATTAGAATTGTTTTTAATACATCATCCCAGAGTTGGGTACAGGTAAGATACTTATTTTCAAAACAACCATAACCAAACAGGAAGAGTAAACAACAAAACTATCATCCCTACAGCTAACGCAGTAACAGCCAAATCTCTATCCAAATCAAAGGTTTCTGCTATTACCAATGTAGCCAAAGCTGGAGGCATACCCATTTGCAAAACTATCACCTGTGCTGCATTACCTGTCACCCCAAACAGCGACAGCATACTGCCGAAAATCATCGGCACTAACAGCATTTTAATGAAGACACTACTCCCTGCTTCTGGTAATTTCCGCCAAGATTTTAGTTGGGAAAGTCTCATACCAATTAACATCAAAGATAAGGCAACTGCACCCCAAGCCAATTTCTCCAAACAAAATACCACTGGGGAGGGAAGGGTAACTTGATGCAATAATAAGCCAAATCCAAAACTCCATAAAGCCGGATTAATCAAAATTACCTTCGCTATTTGCATCTGATTTTGGATATTATTACCAAACTTAGCAGCAAGAAACACACCTAAACCATAAGCTCCAAACAGCGAACCCAACATATCGTAAAATAAAGCCCAGGCAAAATATTCTTTACCTACCATTGCTAAAGTAATGGGAAAACCCAGATAACCTGTATTACCTACCATTGCTGCTAGAATCAAACTACCTTGAGTTGTAGTGGGGGGAACTGAATGAGTAAAATAGGCTTGGGCTTTGATTCTTAACCAAGCTAACAATGCCCCCAAAAAGATTGCCAAGTGAGCTATTATCGGTGCAATCCAAATCTGTCCTGATAAATCTGTTTGTATTAAAAAACCAATAATACTGATAGGTACTCCCACCCAATAGAGAAACTGACCTACGTAAGTAGAAGTATTGTTAGGTAATTTACGTCCCAGTATAAATCCCACTAGGATTAATCCCACTAACTTGATATATAGTTCTAAAAGATTTATCAAAATTACACCATAATTCAAAATTAAGAATTAAAAAAACTCATTTCTTCTCTAACTAACTATTAAACACAAACAGGAGCAAAAACTTGAATAAAGCTGGGTTTCCTAAAAAACCGCACAATTCCTACCCTCTCTCTGGTGATGATATACCAGTGGCTTTACGTGATACAGATGATGCAGGAAGTAAGATCAAAGTCCAACCTGTGATTTTAATTATAGGTGGATTAACAGGATTTTTGCTACTGGCTATCACCAGTGGTTTTTTGTTCTCGTTGACGGCACCTAAGCCAACTGCTAATTCTGTAGCTACACCAATTAGTTCTACACCTGTAGCTACCAATACCCCAGTTAGCAATAATGATAATGATACAGTATTGGGACATTTTCCATACTCAGAAGCACCAGCATCAGAATTAGCACCAATTACGAGTGACGGCAGAATCAGAATGCGAAAAACTGCCGCTGTTCAATTTCAAGCAATGGTACAAGCGGCGAGAAGTGCAGGTGTAATTTTAGTACCAATTTCTGGGTTTCGGTCTGTACAGGAGCAAAAGCAGTTATTTTTTGGTGTAAGCGCACAGCGTAATCAAACTCCGGCGGAAAGGGCTGCCCTCAGCGCACCACCAAATCATAGTGAACATCATACAGGTTATGCGGTAGATGTTGGCGATCGCACAGTCCCAGCAACTAATCTCCAAGCCAACTTTGATAATACCAAAGCTTATCAGTGGTTACAAGCCAATGCGGCTAAGTTTAGTTTTGAAATTTCCTTTCCTAAAAATAATCTTCAAGGCGTGAGTTATGAACCTTGGCATTGGCGTTTTGTCGGTGATACTGATAGTTTAGAAACATTTTATAAAGCCAAAAATATCAAACCTGTAAAAACACCATAATGATAGTCAGAGAATATCCGATATCTGACACTGAAGCAATAATGAGACTGTTTTATGATGTTTATGGAATGAAAAGCCGACCTACTCCCAAATAATTATCAATATCTATGATAATCTCAACTATACGATCAACACATTGTTCTCGATAATCATATTCGTCAATGCGATCAAGATTCCCAATTGTAATCACAGGAAATGAAGTTGGTGTATTTTCTTCACGCATTACTTGTTCTAATGAATCCTCACCTTTCATATTCCGATTAGCGGTGAGGATCATCATTTGATTTGCTTGAGCATAACACCAAACTGCGCGGTCATTACTATCCATTGATAAATCCGCTTCTCGAAATGTGACAAAACGAATAGATAGTAACTCAAGCCAACCGTTTTTCGCCAAGATTCCCAGCAAAACTACAGCGTATCCATCAAGATTGTAATCCACTAAAAATATCATGGCTTTATTGAGGTACGTTGGGCTTTCTGCTCCTCAAGTTTCGCCCAAAGAGCCTGTTTTTCGGGCTTTTGTGGTTTTGCTGCCATTTTTGCAAAGTGTTCGCGGTTACGTTCTTCCCAGTATTGATAAATTTCTTCTCTAGTTTGTAGAACTTCTTGATATTCAGCTTCTACCTGAGTATGATTTGTGTCAATGTAAGATAAAGCTGCACTAATTTGTTCATCTGTGAGATTGAATTTATCTCGAATTAACTTCGGAGGATACTGAGCCTTGATCAAATCTATTACATCATAAAGGGTGATGCGCGTTCCCGCAATTGTGAGTCCTCGCTCAGTCCGAATAATAAATGCTTTTTCACTTGATAAGATGGTCTTCATATCTAAATTTATTTACCAACTACTATTCGTATTCTAATATTAATTAGATAACAATACCCTGTTTGAGATTGATCAGCCAAATACAAGCATTCAGCTTAATCAACAAAATCGGTGCAGTTTTCCCACACCGATTTACATAATTTAACTCTAATTTTCCGTGCCATATTCCTTAGGCTAATGCGGAAGCTTGGGGTTTGGCAAAAATCATCCTTCCAGCAGAAGTTTGTAAAGCACTGGTAACTACTACTCGCAATTCACCACCGACATAACCTCTACCTTCTTCAACTACTACCATTGTGCCATCATCTAAATAGCCAATTCCTTGAGTTGGTTCTTTTCCTTCTTTGAGAATTTTCAAATCAAGATTATCACCCGGTAAATAGGTCGGACGGACGGCATTTACTAAATCGTGAACATTCAAAACTGGGACTTTTTGTACACTGGCGACTTTAGATAAATTGTAATCATTGGTAAGTAATGTGCCATTGATTTCTTGAGCAAAACGGACTAATTTAGCATCAACAGTAGAAGTGTCTTCATAGTCTACAGGGTTAATTAAAATCCGTTCTGGGTAAGTTTCTCGAATGCGGTTAAGAATTTCTAGTCCTCTTCTTCCTCTCACCCGTTTTTGGTCTTTACTAGCATCAGCTACTTGTTGTAATTCTTGTAAAACAAATTGGGGGACAAGAATTAACCCTTCTAGAAATCCCGTTTCTAGTAATGTTTCAATCCGTCCGTCTATAATACAGCTAGTATCTAAAACTTTGGTGTTGGCAGGTTTGAGAGTTCCTTCCACAACCATGCTTTCGACAGTACTGGGGTTAATTAATCTTAACAAACCTCGTCCGTGAGTATCTGCCAAATTCATCCCTGTAACAGAGAGGATAATACTACCAACAACGGCGACAAGAGGTTTAATAAAACCAAAATCTGTGGGAATGGGTAATAAAAATAGCGGGGCTAACATCAGATTGGCAAGTAGTAGCCCAATTACTAAGCCAATAGCACGGGTTAAGATGACTTCTAGGGGCATTTCCCGGACTTGTGACTCTAGACGGCGGTATGTAGTCTGGAAACTCACCCCGACTGCACCACCAATAATGGCAGCAAAGACGGCTAGAATTAAGCGTAAGGCATCTAAATTGGTAACTCCAGTGAGAGTACCTGGTGGGAGTAGGTCGGTGCTGAAATAACCTATCCCCGCCGCTGCCAAGATAAATGAGAGAATAATAATGACATCCAGCATGGTTGTGTTGTGTTCCTACAACGATATTTATTCGATAGAGTAAAGTATGCTTGTTTGAGTCCTTTTTAGTGATGGAATGATCTTAGCTGTTTAGGCAGACAGAATATGCCAACATTATAACTAAAGGGTTTTTATCGCATATTATTTTTATTTTTAGGGAAAAAGGATAAAAAGTTGTAAACCAACTCCTCATTTTCATTATTTTTAACAGTCAAATCAAATTAACTTCACTATTGATCAGAATGATTCAAAAAGACGTTGGTTGGGGGATTCCCAGTTCTGCTTATGTACATATTCCCTTTTGTCGGCGACGATGTTTTTATTGCGATTTTCCGGTATTTGTAGTGGGCGATCGCTCACGGGGTGAAAATTCTGGGACAATTGCCGAATATGTTGAAGTTTTATGTCAGGAAATCAGAATTGCGCCAATTTATGGTCAACCTTTAGAAACAATTTTTTTTGGTGGTGGTACTCCTTCGTTATTATCTACAGCACAGTTGCAATCTATATTGACAACCTTAGAACAGCGATTTGGCATTGCCTCTAAGGTAGAGATCTCCATGGAAATTGACCCAGGGACGTTTGATTTCGCACATATCGCTGGTTATCGCAGTTTAGGAGTAAATCGTGTTAGTTTGGGTGTCCAAGCTTTCCAAGAAGAATTGTTAAAAACTGCTGGGCGATCGCATTCCCTTGTAGATATATTTACAGCTATAGAGTTAATTCACAAGGTCGAGATTCCCGAATTTAGCTTAGACTTGATTTCTGGCTTACCGCATCAATCTTTAGAACAATGGCAAAATTCCCTAACCCAAGCAGTAGCAGCCACACCAACTCACATTTCCATCTATGACCTGACCATTGAACCAGGAACAGCCTTCAATCGTTATTACAAACCGGGAGATCATCCCTTACCCACAGATGAAACCACAGTCAAAATGTATCAATTGGGGCAAAAAACCTTAACTGATGCCGGGTACGAACATTACGAAATTTCCAATTATGCCCAACCAGGACATCAATGCCAGCATAATCGAGTTTATTGGCAAAATCGCCCCTATTATGGCTTTGGTATGGGTGCAGCCAGCTATATTTATGGTAAACGCTTCACCCGTCCCCGCAAAACCCAGGAATATTACCAATGGTTAAAAAACGGTGCTGTGATTGATTGTGAAGTCACACCAAAGGCAGATGTTTTGTTAGAAACTCTCATGTTAGGGTTACGGTTAGCCGAAGGAATCAGTTTAAATTCCTTAGCAACAAACTTTGGCAACCATCAAGTTGAGAGAATTCAAAGCTGTTTACAACCATACTTTGCTCAGGGTTGGGTGAAGATTGTTGGGGATAGGTTGCGTTTTAGCGATCCCGATGGTTTTATATTTTCTAATGTGATGTTAGCGAAGTTGTTTGAAAAGTTGGGAGAGTCAGTAACCCAGCCCTAAAGGGACTGGGCTTGCAAGAGTAATCAAGCAAGCCGTACTGACCAGACCACCCTAAGCTTAGTCTAAGGGTAGCCGTTATTTGAGTCACGACACCCACCGAATGCGTAGCCAGTTCCCTGCTCTGTCGCTTGTGATTAAACAGTTCTAAGGTCACTGGAACAGTGTTGCAAGCCTAACAAGCTCTTATAACAGGTCGAGGCTAACATTACCCCAGAAATGGGAGTTGGTTTCCAGATTCCAATCAAAAATCTGGTTTCAATTTTAATATCCACAGCGGTTAAAACCGCTCGTGTCGTTTCCCTCTCAGGGCTAAAGCCAGTGAGTTTCCCACTTACCGAGTATTCTTATGAATATGTCTCACGCAAAGGCGCAAAGGCGCAAAGAATTAAGGTTGCAAAGGTTAAATTTTCCAATTTCATACTTTATTCAGCAACGCTCGACTCCGTTTTAATGATTGATATTCCCACTTGAGTAAATGTCCAATTAAAACACTCAGACGATTTCTCAATTCTTGGCGTTCCTTTCTCCCCAAAGATTCAACTTCGTCAATTAAATTATCTAAATCAACTTGATGCCATTGCTGATAAAGTAATAAATTAGCCTGTTGTTGAGTCCAGGCGTAAAAATCAGTTTCATAAAGATGATCATTCAGGTTTACAGCGGATTCTTTCGCCTTTTGTGTCTGCATAATTAAAACCTAGTAACCTTGGATTAATTATAACTTCTTTCTTCCTTTGCGCCTTTGCGCCTTTGCGTGAGCCATAAAACCTAAAAAGTCACCACACTCCGAATAGATTCCCCCCTATGCATCAAATCAAAAGCATCATTAATCCTTTCAATCGGCATCACATGAGTAATTAAATCATCAATATTAATCTTTCCATCCATATACCAATCTACTATTTTCGGTACATCTGTCCGCCCTCTTGCACCACCAAAAGCCGAACCTTTCCAAACTCTTCCAGTTACTAATTGAAAGGGACGAGTGCTGATTTCTTTACCCGCACCAGCCACACCAATAATCACACTCACACCCCAACCTTTATGACAACATTCTAATGCTTGACGCATGGTATTAACGTTACCAATACATTCAAAGGAATAATCAGCACCACCTTTTGTTAAATCTACTAAATAAGGAACTAAATCACCTGCAACTTCTTGAGGATTGACAAAATGTGTCATCCCAAATTTTTCAGCTAGTTCGCGTTTTTTGGGATTAATATCCACACCAATAATCTTATTTGCGCCCACCATTCGCGCTCCTTGGATCACATTTAAACCAATTCCACCCAAACCGAAAACTACCACGTTTGCGCCTGGTTCTACTTTAGCTGTATATATAACTGCACCAATTCCTGTTGTCACACCACAACCGATATAACAAACTTTATCGAAAGGGGCATCTTCCCGAATTTTGGCAACGGCGATTTCTGGCAATACCGTATAATTAGCGAAGGTGGATGTACCCATATAATGGTGAATCCTGTCGCCACCAATACTAAAACGGCTAGTACCATCAGGCATTAAACCCTGTCCTTGTGTGCCGCGAATTGCTTGACAGAGATTGGTTTTGAAGCTTAAGCAATAATCACATTGCCGACATTCGGGCGTGTATAAAGGAATTACATGATCTCCAGGTTTAAGACTTTTGACATCAGCGCCCACTTCGACAACTATACCAGCGCCTTCATGTCCTAAAATTGCCGGAAATAAGCCTTCAGGATCATCACCGGAAAGGGTAAAAGCATCAGTATGACAAACCCCACTGGCTTTAATCTCAATTAATACTTCCCCTGCTTGTGGTGGCGCTAATTGCACGGTTTCAATTGTCAGGGGTTTACCTGGGGTGTAAGCTACTGCTGCTTTGACTTCCATTTGGTTCTCCTTTGGGAATTTACGTAATTTTATCTCACGCAGAGGCGCAGAGTCGCTACAGAGGAGAATTTTTAATTACTTGTCAAATTATTCTCTGTATAGTACATTAGTACCTATTACATGAGAAACCCCCCACTTTCACAAGTGGGGCTTTATTAACTACCAGATTTTGTTAAAATCGCATTCACTGGTTTAAATTAGTTAAAGGCAGTGGCTGTTTTGGCAACTATAATAAATTTTGTCTTAGCTGCAACTACCTTTTAATTTATCCACTTTTGCGATTAATTCAGTCTGTAACAAACATGATAAAACCTGCCCTTACGAAAATTGGCGCTCAAATGTCCAACTTAACTGGCGTAAGAGCGATTATGAAAGATATTAACGAAACCCTCAGAGCTAGTAAGGGACAGGAATTATATAATTTGAGTGCTGGCAATCCGTTGATTTTACCAGAGGTAGAACAGTTATGGCGGGATTGTACGGCAGATTTATTAGCTAGTTCTGAATATGGTGAAGTTGTTTGTCGTTATGGTTCAAGTCAAGGTTATTCACCATTAATTGAGGCGATTGTCAAGGACTTTAACCAGCGTTATGGGTTAAGTTTAACTGAGCGGAATATTTTAATCACTGCGGGTAGTCAAACTATCTATTTTTATGCCGCTAACGCTTTTGGTGGCTATACTGAAAATGGCGGTTTGAAGGAAATTGTCCTGCCCTTAAGTCCAGATTATACTGGTTACGGTGGTGTTTGTTTATTTCCAGAGGCTTTGGTTGCTTATAAGCCTACTCTAGATATTGATGCAGCCGCACACAGATTTAAATATCGCCCTGATTTTAACCAACTCTCGATTACAGAGAATACTGGTTGTGTGATCTTTTCCCGTCCCTGTAATCCAACAGGTAATGTTTTAACTAATGATGAAGTGAATAAAATCACGGATTTAGCAGCACCGCATCATGTACCTGTGTTAATAGACTCGGCTTATGCACCTCCTTTCCCAGCTTTGAATTTTACAGAAATGACTCCGGTATTTGGGGAAAATATTCTCCACTGTATGAGTTTATCAAAAGCAGGTTTGCCTGGAGAACGGATTGGGGTAGCCATTGGAGATGAAAACCTAATTCAAGTTTTGGAATGTTTCCAAACTAATGTGGGAATTCATTCTTCTCGATATGGTCAAGCGATCGCAGCAAGAGCGATAGAATCAGGTACATTAGCAAATATCGCGGAAAATGTGATTCGTCCTTTCTATCAGCAAAAGTTTGATGTCTTAGAAAGTACCCTAGAAGCAGCAATGCCTAAGAATATACCCTGGTTCTTACATCGTGGTGAAGGGGCGATTTTTGGCTGGTTGTGGTTGCAGGATTTACCCATGACTGATTGGGAATTTTACCAGGAATTAAAGAAAGTGGGTGTGATTGTTGTTCCTGGTAGTAGTTTCTTCCCTGGTTTAAAGGAGGACTGGGAACACAAACACCAATGTCTGCGAATCAGTTTAACTGGTAGTGATGAGGAAATTACTATCGGTATGCAGCGTTTAGCGGAAGTTGCTGAACGGGTTTATCAAGTTGCGGCTGTGAGTGTGTAAGAGATAATGAACCACGAAAACGCAAAAAATGTTGATTATCTTCAACAATATTGTTAAAATACAACATACCCCCGCTATAGTCGTTAGATTGACATAGCGGGGGTATGTTGTATTATTACTGTTTAGCTAGTAAAGCTTTCTTATCTTGAATCAGAGCATTAATTTCGGAATTAATGTTTTTCAACTGTTCTTTTTTTTGCTCTATTGATAGTTCGGTGTTTTGAGAAATACCGTTTTTTTGGTCTCTATAATATGCAATTAGTTCGTCAATGTCTGCAACGGTTTGAGTGGGGGCTGGCGCAGTTGCAGCAGCATATAGTACAGGAGCGGTATATACTGAAGCAGCAAGAGCGGTAGGCACGTTTAACAGCAAACTACAGAACGCGAATAATAACACGATTGAATGTAAAAACACGCGTTTGGCAGAAGTGAAAAGTTTCATTTTTTTTGGATGATCATAAATTTTCAGTTCGCATACTATTATATTGTCAGTGATATTACGTCGAATTTTCAAATAATTTAACAATTAAGATTTTTTTACGCAGTCCCTGTATTTTATATTACAAATAGTCTAAACAAAATTAAATTCACTCATTGAGAGAGGGAACAGAGAACTAAGTAGGTTAGCATTAAAAATTGTTGTTATCGCAAGGCAAGAGGCAAGAAGCACTCATGCAAGAGTGAAGAGGGTTTGGGCGATTTTACTTTTCTTTACACAGATTGGTTTTATTGTGTTCACCTACTTAAAAAATTAGTGTTAAGCTGTTACGCATTTGCTTTTTTTGCCTAAAAGCCTTACTACAAGGACTCTAGGCTGCAAAATATTAAATTTAGCTGCGTAACAGCTTATTTAACCTAATCTACAAACGTGAAGTGGTAAAATGGAGACAAAGTGAGCAATTAACTAATTAATGAACCACGAAGACGCGAAAAAGAAGCAGGGGAGCAAAGAACCGGGAGTAGGGGGAAAAGTTAAAAACTCTCCAGTCCCCAATCTTGATGATTGGTTGGAAATTGGCAAAATTGTCTCACCTCAAGGTTTAACTGGGGAGTTGCGGGTTTATCCTAATACGGATTTTCCTGAACGCTTTGAAGAACCGGGAAAACGCTGGTTGTTACGTCCTGGGGAAACGGAACTTGAAACTGTGGAGTTATTAAATGGGCGATATATTGAGAATAAGAATCTTTATGTGATTAAATTAAAGGGAGTGAGCGATCGCCATCAAGCTGAAAATATGCGTGATTGTCGGTTTTTCGTGCCTGTGAGCGATCGCCCGGAATTGGCAGAAGGTGAATTTCATGTGTTAGATTTGCTAGGGTTGCAAGTCTTTATGCAATCCTCTGGGGAATTTGTAGGAACGGTGGTGGACATCTTACCTTCAGGTCATGATTTATTAGAAGTTAAATTTGATCCTGATTTTGTCACTAACCATGAAGAATTTAAAACTGATAAAGAACAAAAAACAGTTTTAATTCCTTTTGTGATGGCAATTGTCCCTATTGTTGATCTAGCAACCCGTCGAGTTGAAATTACTCCTCCCCCCGGTTTATTGTCAGTTAATAATTAGGGCTTGCTGATAGCGTAGCGTGGCGTTAGCCATATAAACCTAAAACCATCTATTAACAAAGGGTTTCGCGGATTTTTACCACAAAAAAATGCCAGGTTTTGGCTAATGGTGTCTCAAAATCAATACCTTGTCCATTTTTTGTAGGTCGGGTTAAGCGACAGCGCAACCCGACGCATTGCCCTGACAGACAAGAATTTTCAGAGGGAACAGGGAACGGGCAACAGGGAACACTTCGACAAGCTCAGTGCATCGCAGGAAAAACTCATGTTTAAAAACATGAGATTGAAATAATGACACTGTTTTTTGAGATGCGTAGCACGAAAAAAACATCCTTTTTTTGACTGAGCTTTAAACTCAGAACTAAAGTTTCTTATTTGCTCCCTGTTCCCTGTTCCCTTATTTTATGAATTATTTGGTCAATATCTTGTAATCTTATCTCTAATGGTGAAGCTGTCATGCTGCCAAAATACGATATTTTGTAATTACTACGGTGTGAGCTTGTGCAATAGCTTCGCTCGCCGTAGGCATCGCACCAGAGGCAAAAACTTCTAAATTTAGAACTATGAAAGCAGTCGGTATTGATTTAGGAACAACAAATTCCGAAGTAGCAATTGTCGAAAACGGACAGGTGCGGGTATTGCCAGGGGAAGATGGCGATCTGATTTTACCTTCCTGTGTAGGATTTAGCGATACGGGTAAAGTGCTAGTGGGACGAGAAGCACTGCGTCAATATGCTGCGGCTCCCGAACGCACCGTGAAGTCAATTAAACGGTGGATGGGAACTGACCACAAAACCACTTTAGGAGATAAAGAATACTTACCTCATGAAGTTTCCGCTATTATTCTCCGCGCCCTCAAACAACGGGCTGAAAATGCTTTAGGAGAAACAATTACCCAAGCAGTAATTACAGTTCCCGCTTACTTTACGGATGCTCAACGCCAAGCAACCAAAACCGCTGGAGAGATTGCTGGTTTCGAGGTACTGCAAATTATCAACGAACCAACAGCAGCCGCTTTAGCTTATGATTTGCGTTCCGAAGAGACAGAACGGGTTTTGGTTTATGACTTGGGAGGTGGTACTTTTGATGTGTCGGTAGTGGAAATTACAGGCGAAGTCACAGAAGTATTAGCAACTCATGGTAACAATCGCTTGGGTGGGGACGATTTCGACAGGCTGTTGCAACTCTATCTAGTGGATCTATTTCGTAAACAGCATGGTGTGGATGTTCCAGATGATGCTGTCACCCAAGCGCGTCTTTTACGAGCAGCCGAGCAGTTAAAAATTGATTTGAGTTCCCATGCTTTCGCCACAGTTCGAGAAGCCTTTTTAGGTAGTAAGGGCAAGACTGCACTCCATCTAGAAACAGAAGTAGCGCGAGCAGATTTGGAAAAGTTGATTCGCCCCCTATTAACAGAAACCTTAGAGGCTATTGATCGCGCTCTCACCGATGCAGACCTATTACCCGGTGATATTGACCGAATTATCTTAGTTGGTGGTTCGACACGCATTCCCCTAGCCCAACAAATGATTTCAGAACATCTGGGACAGAATCCCAGTGATGGTATTCAACCCGACCTTTGTGTGGCCTTGGGAGCAGCCTTACAAGCTGGGGTGTTGGTAGGTGAATCTGTAGATGCCATTCTTGTAGATGTAATTCCCCATTCCTTGGGTATTGCTGCGGCGGTGTCTACACCAATGGGGATTATGCCCGGTTTCTTCAGTGTGATTATTCCCCGTAACAGCGTTGTTCCCGTTTCTCGCTCTCAGGTTTATTACACCGTGTCTGATGAACAAGAAGCCGTAGAAATTGAAGTTTTTCAGGGAGAAAATACGATCGCTGAAGAAAATGTGCCTTTAGGTGATTTTAGAGTCGAGAACTTACCACCCAAACCAGCAGGGGGTATTCAAGTTGAGGTTCACTTTGACTTTGACGTGAATGGTATTCTCACTGTCACTACTACTGAAAAAGGCAAAGGGCAACAGGGAACGCTAGTAGTCAATAATGCAGGGATTGAGAAGCTTTCTAGCCATGAATTGAAGCAAGCAAGGGCAGATTTAGATGCCTTGTTTGAAGTTGATGAAACTATCGAAATCTCCACAGAAGAGACAATCTCAGTAGTAGAAATAGCTCCAGAATTAGCAACACTTTTAGACCGCGCTCAACAAACACTGCCCACACTAGATTCTGAACAAGCAGAGGAATTACAAGACTTATTAGCCCAGATTGAAAATGCCAGTGCTAACAAGAGTGCAGAATTATCCCAGTTACAAGAAGAACTCTCAGATTTTCTGTACTACGCTAGTACGAATGATGAATAGGAAATAGAGAGTAGTAATTATGAAATGTCCTGTTTGTGGAGCAATTTATCGTCCGACAAGGGCAGTAGGGACGCAAGGGGGAGAAACTGACAGCCAGACATCTTCCTTACCTCCCCACTCTCCATCTTGTAGACGCTGTAAAGCCGATTTATCCGACTTGATTACTCTCCATGACCAAGCTATCTGGTATCACAGACAAGCCCTGGATCTGTTTTCAAAAAAGCGTTATCCAGAAGCAGCAATGCACAACAATCAAGCTTTAGCTTTGTATTATAGTCATGCAGACTTTCATGCCTTAGCGGGGAAATTATCGGCATTGCAGGGAGAATGGAGAGAAGCGATCGCATCTTGGCAACAAGCACTCAAATTTGACCCAAAAAAATGCGATAGCGAAGCGCGACCTAGGAATCCCTTGTGATTGTCTATGATCAAGCTAAATTTAATTATCTGATTCAAACACTTCAACTTTTTAGTGTCTACTGTTAAAATTAAACCAATATGATTAGGTCAACAGAAAAAATTAAGGGTATGTGAAGAAAGGTAAAATCGCTCAAAACTTCTTCACTCTTGCATGAGTGTCTATTGCCTCTTGCCATAACGACAATTTTTAACGCCAACCTACTTACATCCTGGAGTTACTATGGAAACCACTCAAGCAGTGATTAATCCCACTACTCCCCCAAGTCAAGACATTCACACCAATAAATTCACATTACCAGATCATACGCAACTACCAGATTCAGACGGAACTTTCGTGAAAAATTTCCAGGAGCATCCACAAAGTATAGTCTTAACCAGTTCCATTGAGCCAGTATTACAGAAACTACATCCAGATGGAAACTACTGTATTGGTCAAGATAGCGGTATTTATTGGCGTTTAACTGAACCACCTGAAAAAGGTGCAGAAGCTCCTGATTGGTTTTATGTGCCTAATGTACCACCATTTCTCAATGGAGAATATCGTCGTTCCTATGTATTATGGAAAGAGTTTGTCGCACCATTAATTGCCATTGAGTTTGTTTCGGGAAATGGTTCAGAAGAAAGAGACGCAACTCCTCCGAGTGAAACAGAAAAAGCTGGTAAATTCTGGGTTTATGAACAAGCAATTCATATTCCTTTTTATGCAATTTTTGAAGCGAGAAAAGCATTACTGGAAGTTTATCGCTTAGTTGATGGGCGTTATGAAAAGATGCAACCAAACGAGCGTAATCATTTTCCAATTTATCCTATGGGTGTGGAATTAGGTTTAATAGAAAATGATGGTTTACCGTGGGTTCGTTGGTGGGATGATGTGGGAAATTTGCTATTAACTGGTGATGAAAGGGCTATTGTTGAAAGACAAGCTCGTTTACAAGCAGAAGACGCAAGACAACAAGCAACTTTAGCCCAACAACAAGCAGAGGAAATTGCCCAACAAGCAACTTTAGCCCAACAACAAGCAGAGGAAATGGCTGAACAAGAACGACAACAAAAGGAGAAATTAGCAACTTACTTAAGATCATTAGGTATCAATCCTGATGATATTTGAACTGTAGGTGTGTGATTTCTGCACTTATTGTGGACATCACATCCCACATTCAAAAAACCCAGGTGTGTAGGAGTCTTAAAGAATGGTACAAACTGCGGCTAGAACGGCGATCGCCCTTGGTAGTAACATAGGCAACTCCCTAGCCATTTTCACAGGAGCTTTAGAAACCTTAGCCCAAACATCAGGCATAACCATACAGGCCCAATCTCATTGGTATCGTACCAAAGCCATAGGACCAACTCAACCAGACTACTTAAATGGTTGCGCGATATTATCAGTGCAGATTTCACCACAAGCCTTATTAGCACAATTACTCACCATTGAACAAAAGTTTGGGCGTGTGCGTCAGGAACACTGGGGTCCACGTACCTTAGATTTAGACTTATTATTATATGATGACTTAATTTTACAGCAACCAAATCTACAAATTCCCCATCCTCGCATGGCTGAACGAGCCTTTGTTTTAGTCCCTCTGGCAGAAATTGCTCCAGATTGGATAGACCCTATATCTCAACGAGTAATTCAAGATTTACTACTAGAGATCAACACAAATGATGTACATTTATTGTAGTGGGTAAAAAAATTACCATTTTTATAACCCAAAAAGAACTGATAACAACAGAAAACCCCCGTATAAGTTCTCTGTATTCACAGACGGTAGAATTTACTATGCCATTAGGTAGAGAATTACCACAGTTGCTCAAGCAACGCTTGTTTTATAAAGGACGCAAGTTTAACTTTGAAGTTAACCGCTTGCGTTTACCCAACAAAGCCGAAGGGGAATGGGAATGTATTCGTCATCCCGGTGGCGCTCTGGTTATACCCATAACCGCAGACGGTAAACTGGTACTTGTGCGTCAATATCGGTTTGCAGTGCAGGGAAGATTATTGGAATTTCCGGCGGGAACTGTAGAACCCAATGAAGATCCTTTAGAAACAGTCAAACGGGAAATTGCAGAAGAAACTGGCTATCATGCTCGTCAGTGGGATAAATTAGGAGAATTTTTCCTTGCTCCTGGCTATTCTGATGAAATTATCTATGCTTTTATTGCCAGAGATTTAGAAAAGCTAGAAACACCACCAGCACAAGACGAAGACGAAGATATTGAGACAGTATTACTAACTCCTGAAGAATTGGAAAAAGCCATTTTGGTAGGAGAACCTGTAGATGCTAAATCCATTGCTAGTTTTTTCCTGCTGCGTTCATTTTTAAAATAGGGAACAGGGAACGGGGAACAGGGAACAGGGAATTGGTAATTGGTAAATAATTTTCTTCTTCCTGACTCCTGGTATAGTTACCGGGAATAACTGGTCGCATAATCGCGGGTACGATAATCTGTAGCTTGAGCTAAGACTTTTTTTGTTGATGCAAACTCTCTTAATCGTCCCACATGATTCTGATTGTATTGAAATAAAGCCGTGAAATCAGCCAGACGAGAGACTTGTTGGATGTTTTGAGAGATAAAGATAATTGTCAATTCAGAACGCAAACACTCAATGAGTTCTTCAATTTTTGTGGTAGTGATGGGATCAAGTCCACTGCAAAGCTCATCCATGAGAATAACTTGGGGTTTTACAGCCAAAGCGCGGGCAATACACAGTCGTTGTTGTTGACCACAAGATAGTTCTAAAGCCGGCTTATAGAGCTTGTTTTTGACCTCTTCCCAAATATCCGCAGATTTAAGAGCTAACTCCACAACTTCATCTAATTCTGGTTTTGGTCGCCAACCAACTAATTTAATCCCGTAAGCAACGTTATCATAGATACTCATGGGAAAAAGATTAGGTTTGGAATAAATTGTACTAATTTGACGACGGAGACGATTGAGATTAATCCGTCTCTCATAAATATTTTGCCCAAAAAACTCTACTTTCCCTTCTGTGTGGACTTCTCCCTCCAAATCGCTCATGCGGTTGAGAGACTTTAAAAAAGTAGATTTCCCACAGCCACTAGGTCCCATAATAGCAATAATTTTATTTTGGGGAATATCCATTGACAGACTTTCCAGGATTTTTTGCTTGCTGTAGTAAAAACTAAAGTTTTTCACACTAATTGCCGGAATTATTTTACTCATATTAATTAAGAAAGGAGTCAGTAGTCAGGAGGAATAAGGCTGAATAACAGGAAGAAGAAGAAGAAATAAATAAAAAGTTAGTAAATCAGAATACTTGAAAAGCTTGATATTTGCTTATAACCTAAATTAAGTCATCTCATAACCTGCAATGCTGCGTTTAATTAGTGTAATAAAGGTAAACTCACCATGCTACAGCGTTTTATTTTCATCATTACCACTATTATTGTGTGGCATTTGTGTATTTTTAGCACCCTTGCCCAGGAAAAAAAAGTTGAAAATATGGATAAGTTTCCTCCCAATCCCCTAGAAATGATTTTACCTGATCCACTGTTACCAAATTTACCAGATAAACGCCAATTAACATTAACAGAATTGCAAAAATTAAGGACAGATTTAGATGGGTTAAATCAAGAGGCACAGGTGACACTACAAGGAGGAGACAGAAAGAAAGCCTTTGAGGTTTGGAATCGTGAACTACGATTAAGACGTTATTTAGGTACATTGGCTGAGATAGAAGCGTTATCAGGGGTGGGAGAAATCGCCTGGAATCAAAATGAACGGGACGAGGTGCGATATATTAGTCAGCGATTACAAGTAATTCAAAAGGAGATAGGACAACAAAAAAGCGCGGATTTACAATTATGGCAACTCCTGGGTAAAGCTTATCAAAAAATCCGTCTTCCTAAATTGGGAATATTGGCTTATGAACAGGTTTTAATCTTAGTTAAACAACAAAAAGATTCAGTGGGAGAAATAGAGACTTTAAAGAATATTGGAGAATTATATTTAAGTTGGTTTGATTATAACCAAGCTGCCAATACTTACCAAAAACTATTAAATTTGGCAGTTAATCAGGGTGATAAAACTAATGAATTGGGATATTTACAACAATTAGCTTATATCTATGGGCGAGGAAAACAACCCCAATCAGCAATAGATATATTAAATAAATTAGTCCTTCTTTATACTCGTGATCAAAATCTCGGTGAAATTCCCGCTTTAAAATTAGCCATAGCAGCAAATTATGAATATCTAGCCCAAAAAAATCCCACATTAAAACAACAGGCTTTCGATAATTATCAAGCAGCTTATACTACAGCATGGCAATTAGAGCAATACGCTAGGGCTGGAGAAGCACTAGAGAAATTAGTTGCTTTTTATCGGTCACAAAAACAAGTAGATGCAGCCTTGCAAACTGGCGCAATTCTTTTGGAAACACAAACATTAGCTCACAATTTTTATGGTTTAATGTCAGCCTATGACCAAATTGGCAACTTATATATAGAACGGCGAGAATATAACCAAGCATTAACAGCATTTCAGAAGGGATTAGCAATAGCACAACAACTTAAACATCAAGAATCATACTTTAATCAACAAATTGAAAAGTTAAAAACTGAGATAAAAATGTAAAAAATATCCAGATAAATAAAAAAGTCCGCGCAAGCGGACTCTAGATATTGGATAAGGTTAAGTTGTCACCAAGAGAGCCTACAAGATGTTAGACTTATTTGTATTTTTACGAATTAATTTCAGAAAATCAAGTGGTTTGATCTAAAAGTTAGGACATAATTTCTATATTTATGTCTGAGAAAAAGGGGATTTATTGATGATGATTGCTACAGGTGAATGTCTCCCGTTGCTTGAAGAGGTGGTAAATCTGGGAAATTGCGGACATAACTCAGATTGTTTTGTCTAGGATTTTCTCATAAATAGGGCAGGCTGAGTAAAGCTAAACCATTTAGAGAACTCCACAAAAAAAATGATCCAATTTTGTGGGATGGGCATCCTTGCCCGTCCTTGATGATTAGCGGGTAAGACTTGTACTGAGCTTGTCGATAGCGTAGCGTGGCGTTAGCCATAGTATGCCCGCACCACAAGAAATTTTGGGATATTTTTTTGATTGGAAGTCTCTAATAAACCTGTGCTGCATGAGTTGTCATTGCGAGTGAAAGGAAGCAATCTCTTGACAACCGATAAACCACCTAACGCAAAAATCCCTCAAACCCTTATTCCTCTGTGTCCTCTGCGCCTCCGTGGTTCGTTAATCAGGATAATTTATTTCTTGGAAGTCCCTTATTACAGCGATTTCCAATCTTATGAGGTACATCTTAGCCCCCTCATCGCTTGCGGGGAGGGGGTTGGGGGCGGGGTTCTTGTTCCGGGTTTGATGACAATTTGCTGTAATAAGGGTTTCGCGGATTTTTATCACAAAAAAGTACAAGGCTTTGGAATATCCGACTCAAAGCACTCAGAACCAACAATAAAGGAGTTAACCAATCACCCCAACGCACATATAAAGTCTGAGTTTGACGGGGATAAATAGTTTCTGCGTGGGTTTGATAGGTATTATAAGCCGATTTCCAGAGAGTTTGCCCATGGGGATTAATAAATGCCGAATAGCCTGTATTTGTTGCCCTCACCGCCCATCTATCAGTTTCAATTGCCCGCATGATATCCTGGGCATGATGTTGATCTGCCATTGCTGCCGTATAATGGGCATCATTCGACGAACTGAGAATAAATTTCCCACCCATAGAAGCTTGATAACGAAAATTTTCCGCAAAAGCAGATTCGTAACAAATACCAACAATTACCTTACCAAAAGGAGTATCAAAAATTTGCTGGGCTTTACCCGCAACTTGATGTGCTTCTAGAGGTGATAACCGTTGAATCAGTCCACCTAAAATATTTTCAAAAGGAATATATTCTCCTAATGGTACAAGTTTAGATTTATCATAACGGCTGGTAACTTCCCCATTACCAAGAACTGTAAATAAACTATTTGTATAACTATTTCCTCTTTCACCAAATGCACCTATCCAAGCTATTACACCCTTTTCTCGAATAGCAGCTAACAAAGGAGTTTGAGGTAAATCACGAGAAAAAATAGGTATAGAAGCCTCCGGGGTAAGAACAGCTTGCACACCTTGATTAGTTAAATTTAAATATCCTTCAGTATAACCAGTAATCGCCCGACGTAAACCTTGAGGAAGAACCTTAATTTTATTAGGAATATTACCTTGAATAACACCAATTTTTAAAGCCGTACTTGAGGTTAGATTTAGGGGTGCAGTGTAGAGAATAAAGCCGATAAAATGAGAAATAATTAATAAGGAAACAGCCAAAATTAAATAACCATTAACAAAACCTTTCCCTAAACTCCCCTCTTCCTTTGCGCCTTTGCGCCTTTGCGTGAGATATTCCGCAATTAACCCATTAAACGCCACAATTACCGCTGTTATAGTATTTGGTCCAGAAAGCTGTCCTAAATGGAGAATTACCAGATTTTGCGGTGATTGAGTGTAAGCCAAAGAACTCCACCACAGAGGACTAGCGCTCCAGAGACTTTCTAACCCACACCATAAGGCTGTACCAAATAGAACACGCAACCAAGGATTTCCCCTATCTAGACGCACCATTAAAGCCGCCCAAACAGTAACTAATATTCCTCCCCACAGGCTAATAAATGCCCAACAAAGGAGGGTAATAGTTAAACTTGGCAACCAAGGGACACCTAACCAATCCATAGGATGAATCCCTGTAATCCATGACAAGGCGACTCCGTGATAACCGATACCCCAAAGCAGGGCAAGGGGCAGCCCTTCGACTTCGCTCAGGAACCTGGGGCGGGGGGCAGGGGGATCTGTTTTAGATGTATATTTAATAACTAATAACCACAAGGGAACAAGGGCAATCCAGGCTAGAAACCATGCACCAATAGGGGCTACGGTTACTCCCATGAGTATGCCACTGGTGAAGGATAAAACATAAAAAATTCCAAGTATAGTAGTCTTTTTCTGTCTCAGTTTCAGCATCTTCAAAAAAATGATAAATTAAACAAAGTCGTTTTTTAAGCTTTTGTGTAAAATTTACAATTATATCAGTATGAAGAGTAACTATGTTCAGTATGGATGCGGTCTTTCCTCGCCAGATTCTTGGATTAACTTTGATGCTTCTCCAAATCTTTGGCTTGAGAGATTACCTGTATTAGGTAGATTTTACGCAGGTACTAAAAGTATAGAAGGTAAAATTGTTCGCTCAAGATTTCCCGAAAATATTCGATACGGAGATATAGTTAAGGGATTGCCAATAGAACCAAACTCTTGCTCAGGGGTTTATGCAAGTCATGTACTAGAACACTTGTCTTTAGAAGATTTTGTGATCGCTCTTGAAAATACAATTAAAATTCTCAAACCTTCTGGAGTATTTAGATGTATTGTACCTGATCTGGAAATAGCAGCAAAAAATTATCTTTTCTCTGAAAGTGAAACGGCATCAATAGATTTTTTGAGGTCTACCATATTGGGAGTTGAGAGCAGACCAAAAGGGTATCAAGGGTTAATCAGATCATTCTTGGCAAATAGCAATCATCTTTGGATGTGGGACTACAAATCTCTAAAACATGAATTATCAAAAGCTGGCTTTATACAAATTCGTAAGGCTGATTTTAATGATTCAAGAGATCCTGTATTTGCTGATGTGGAAGATCAAAGTAGGTTTATTGATGCTGTTGCCATTGAATGTATGAAACCAAACGATTAATAATTCACAAATTTAAGAGCTATCCCGCATTTCTCACAAACAATGCAATCGCAATCTATATAATCCTTATAGAGCAACGGTTTCGGTCATTTTTCACGAGGTTGTTTTTGATGCAGTGTGAAAACCCATAATCCAGATTTTATAAGGGTTTGAGGATTTTGGTGAGAAATCCGGGCTATACTATAAAGATTCAGATCCCCGACTTCTTAGAGAAGTCGGGGATCTTGTTAATTGTTAATTGTCTATTCTGCTTCTTCTAGTTCTCCTGTATCTCCTGTGTCGGGGGGAACAATTGCAACTCCAGTAATGGCATCATCTTCGTCTAGACGCTGCACTTTAACTCCAGTAGCTGATCTTGATTGAATAGAAATGGCATTGACGGCTTGACGAATAATAATACCACGATTGGTGGCCATCATGATTTCGTCGTCGCTGTTAACAATTCTTAAGGTGGCGAGTTTGTCTTTGGTTTTGCGGTTTTTGAATTTGGTAGCCATTAAACCTTGTCCAGCACGGTTTTGCAGTCGGAATTGGGAAACAGGAACGCGCTTACCATAACCGCCCATGGTAATGACTAATACCCAGGGTCCAATACTGTTGGTGTTGGTGACTTCTACGATTTCTTCGCTATTTTCGATTTCGGCAATTTCTGCGGTTTCTACAATTTCTGCGGTTTCTTCGCTATTTTCGATTTCTACAGTTTCTTCGATTTCTGCTTCTGTACCTGTGTCCAAGGTGTCGAGAATAGCTGCTGGCAGGATATCCATGCCGATGAGTTCGTCTTTGTTTTTGAGTTTCATGGATTTTACACCACGAGTGGCTCTCCCCAGGGGACGCAGTTGATCATGGGTGCAGCGGAAGTGAATGGCCATACCTTGACGTGAGCCGATAATTATGCTGTCTTCTACTCTGGCTCTTCTGACCCAGCGCAGTTGGTCGCCTTCTTCTAAGGATATGGCAATTAATCCGTTGGCGCGAATATGGCTAAATGCTTCTAGGACGGTTTTTTTGATGTTACCGCCTTTGGTGAGCATGACGAGATATTCTTCGCTGCTAAATTCGTCTACGGGGACAATGGAGGTAATTTTTTCTTCTTTGGGAATGGGCAACATTTGCACAATGGGTGTGCCGCGACTGGTGCGCGAACTCACGGGAATTTGATATGCTCTCAGGCAGTAGACGACTCCGCGATCGCTAAAGAATAAAATACTATCATGGTCGCAGCAGGTGAGGAAATGCTCGATGGTATCATCATCTTTGACTTTCGCACCGGCTTTGCCTCTGGTGGCACGGCTTTGAGATTCAAAGGTGTTAACGGGCATCCGTTTGATGTAACCTTGTTCGGTGACAAGAATAATTGCTTTTTCATTAGCAATTAAGTCAATATCATCTATATCTCCTTCCCCATGAGTAATTACTGTCCTCCGGGGTGTGGCAAAGCTAGTTTTAATTTGACTGATTTCCGTTTCAATGATTTCTAGCACCCGTTCCCGTCTGGCTAAAATATCCTCTAAATCCCTAATTTTAACTTGTAAATCGTCGTGTTCGAGGCGAATTTTATCAGCTTCTAAGGCTGTTAATCGGCGGAGTTGCATTTGCAAAATTGCGTCTGCTTGCACTTCCGACAGTCCGTAAGTGGTGATTAATTCCCCTTTGGCTGTGGGTGCGTCCGGTGCATGACGAATTAAAACAATAATTGCATCTAATCGTGACAGGGCAATTAATAAACCTTGCAATAGGTGATCTCGTTCCTGTGCCTTCCTTAGTTCATAGCGAGTCCGGCGTTCAATGGAGAGAATGCGGAAATCTAGGAAGACGCTGAGGAAACGTTTGAGGTTCAGGGTTTGGGGTTCACTCTTGACTAGTGCCAACATATTTGCCCCAAAGTTAGACTGTAAAGGGGTTTGTTTATAAAGATTGTTTAAAACGACGCGGGGATAGGCATCACGTTTTAATTCTATGACAATTCTCATGCCGTCGCGATCGCTCTCGTCCCGGATATCGGAAATACCATCAATGCGTTTATCATTCACCAATTCGGCAATTTTTTCGATTAATGCCGCTTTATTGGTTTGGTAAGGCAATTCGGTAATGATGATTGCTTCCCGTTCTGGACGGTTGCGTTGGGTAAGGGTTTCAATATTAGCCACACCCCGCATGGTAATTGAACCGCGTCCAGTGGTGTAAGCTTCTTTAATGCCACTCACCCCCAAAATCTGCGCCCCGGTCGGGAAGTCGGGACCGTGAATATACTGCATTAGCTGCATATCAGTGATTTCGGGATTGTGAATTAGGGCTACTAATCCATCAATCAATTCTCCCAAGTTATGTGGGGGAATATTTGTCGCCATTCCCACAGCAATTCCCGAAGAACCATTTAACAGCAGTTGGGGAATGCGGGAGGGTAAAACTGTGGGTTCTTGTTGAGAACCATCGAAGTTATCGGCAAAGTCTACGGTTTCGGCTTCAATATCTTGGAGGAGGGCAACACTGGTTAAGGCGTGCAGACGACATTCTGTGTACCGCATTGCTGCCGGCGGATCATTGTCCACTGAACCAAAGTTACCATGTCCACTGATGAGAGGCGATCGCATGGAAAAATCCTGCGCCATCCGCACCAGGGCATCATACACTGCCGTGTCACCGTGAGGGTGATATTTACCCAGCACTTCCCCGACCACACGGGCGCATTTCCTGAAGGGGCGATCATGTAGTAAACCCAGTTCGTGCATGGCATAGAGGATGCGACGATGCACAGGTTTGAGTCCATCCCTAGCATCTGGCAGCGCCCGACCTACAATGACGCTCATGGCGTATTCTAGATAAGACCGCGACATTTCACCTCGCAAATCCGTCGGGATAATCCTCTCCTGTGAGGTTGTCATAAACTCGAAAACTCCAAAAAAATGTAGATTTTAGGCTTCAACTTGACAAAAGACAAAATTATGTCAAATTAACTTTGAATAGTTGTCATATTTTGCTATAATTCTAACATATTCTCCCACAATTCACACAAATACTATCCAATCTCCAAAAATAGTCAATTTACAACTTACATAAACAGACTAGATAATTGACGACAATTTACAAATCTGATTAATTAATTGCATCTAAAAATAACTTTCTTTAAAATAGAAATATCTAAAATATTTTATAGATGCAATTGAAAAAATGGCGTTGCTAAATTGAGGTATGAAATTCCCAAATTGAACCTTTAAAACTCAAACCTCAGTGCGTCTTTGCGCCTTTGCGTGAGACTAAAATTCATACCCTTAATCAGCAACGCCGAAAAAATCAACTTAAACCTCTAACTGCAATCATTGGTAAATCCTGCCATTGGCTTGTCAATCTCACTTCAAAATTCAGATAGTAGATATGTTAATTGGCAGAGGAAATTTCATCTAGAAAAACTTTGGTGATACTATCTTCTGCTCTAGTATAAACATAGGTTTCTGGCTCTTTAATTTTCTGAGTCTTGAAAGTTTTTTCAGCCCGCTCCCATAAATCAACGTCCTCTCCGTAAGCAATATTATTAAATCCCTTTAATTCAAAAAATATGCGTCTTTCTCCAAAAAATGTTCCCCCCGCAATACACTCTCTAATGCTAATTACCTGATCAGGTTGGAAATAATCAGCAACAAAAAATTCTTCTGCAATTTCAAATCCACCTACAATCAAATCAATCTCTGGATTAGCTTGCATAAATTCCCACCGTGACTGTAGATGATTGGGTTTATAGGTATCGTCACTGTCAAGAAATGTGATATAGTCGCCAAAAGATGCTTGAATACCCGCATTTCTGGCATAAGCTAATTTCCGATTCTGATGTTTAAGATAACGGATATGATTAAATTTTCGTAAGTAATCATTGACAATTTCAAAAGTATGATCTTGGCTACCATCATCAACTACAATTAATTCAAAATCCTGAAAAGTTTGTTGAAGTACACTGTTTATGCAATCATTTAAGTATTCTGCTCGATTGTAAGTAGATAGAATAATCGAGATTGTAGGCTTAGGGTCAAAATTTATACTAGACATTTTTGAAGTTGAACAAAAGTTCCCTGAAATTAGGTATAACTCGCATATTATAACGCTTGGTTCGCCTATTTTTAACCTTCAAGATTTACAGCAGGAGTCAGGATAAACCCACCCTTACTGATAGTGAGATGTAAGCAAGGATGCTGTATACTTCGTGCTACGCATCTTTTCAAAACATCCCTTTTTAACTTAGCTTTAAATTCTGAAACTTTAGGTTCTTATCTGTTCCCTGTTCCCTTACCATAACGACAATTTTTAACGCCAACTTACTGAAGTGTATTAGTTAAAAACAATGAAAAAAAATATCATGTTTGTTTCCCTACCATTAAGGGGACACACCAATCAAATGATAGCGATCGCCCAAGAACTAGTTGAACGAGGATATCCAGTTAAATTTGTTATTTCTGAAGTTGCCAAGAACTGGATAGCTACAACTGGTGCTGAATTTATTCCTTGGGAAATCAGGCTAACTGAAACAGAAAATAACAATGATAATCAACCAGAAAATTTCTGGGGAAATGTTTCTCAAGAGAAAAACAATTTACGTGGTGAAAATATGATGTGGCAACACTTTATCAAGTTATATTTTCCCATGTATAAAAGTTTAATTCCTATTTTTGAAAAATATCATCCTGATCTATTAATTATTGATCGGGCTGTGATTCCAGCAATGGATTTAGCCCAACAAATGAATATACCTTATGTTATTCAAACTAGATTTTTAGGCAATTTTGTCAAAAAAAGTAGCAAAGATCCACAGTTTGGGACATCTTATTCTATGAACATGAACTTATGGGAACGCTGTCTTAATTTTCTCAGTCCAATTTTATCCCTACCTGATGTTATAATTAATACCAATAAACAGAATCAAGTGCGCCAAAGTTATACTAATAATAAAAAGTTAAATAATCTTTACGATAAAAATTTAATCATAGTCGGGACATCTTTTGGCATTGAAATTTCTAGAGAATTACCTTCTTGGGTACAAATGGTAGGGCCAATTTTTCCGAAAACACCTCCATCTCTTAGTTCTTCTTTAAGTCAATGGTTAGACGATAAACAAGGAACAAATGGCATTATATATGTTGCTTTTGGTACGCTTGTAAATATTGAAAAATGGCAGTTTCAAGCCTTATTAACGGGGTTGAAAAATACTAAATTAAAAGTTTTATGGTCATTACCAGCAAACCAACATCATCATATTTCTAATTTGCCAGATTCTTTTCGTATCGAAAATTTTGTTCCTCAACAAGCAGTTCTTTCCCATGCCAACGTTGTACTTTTTGTGAGTCATTGTGGTATGAATAGTATTAACGAATCTTTGTATTTTTCTAAACCAATATTAGCTCTACCTTTTTTTGGAGATCAACATTATAATGCGGCTCGTCTTGTAGATATTGGAGTTGCTTTAAGGTTAAACAAACAAAAATTTGATAGTAATGAAGTAACGAGAAAAATTAATAGTTTACTTGCTGATTCTACTTATCAAGAAGCCACGAATCGGATATCACATACTTTAAAAAACAGCGGTGGTTTAAAAAAAGCGGCTGATATTATCGAAACAATGTCGGTAGAAGGCATAAATTACTTCATAAAATCCTAGAAAAACCCAAAAATTTTCAGATTTGGCGTTGCTGAATCGAGGTATGAAATTCCCAAATTGAATCTTTGAAACTCTTACCTTTGCGTCTTTGCGCCTTTGCGTGAGACTAAAATTCATACCCTTAATCAGCAACGCCCAGATTTAATATTATTCTTGCGTCACTCTAATTCTTCCTTCTGACTTGCTGAGAAAGGGCGCAGGCCCTGCGCCCCTACCTCCTCTACCTCCCCTACCTCCTCTACCTCCCCAAC
>NZ_LJOU01000037.1:0-49333 GCF_001672085.1 Anabaena sp. AL93
AGCTCTATGACAGTCATACCTCTAAAGCCCTCAAACGGCAAAACCATAAATGTGGACATTGTGGATTAAAAATGCTTAGTGATGAAAAGGTACATCTGCATCATGTTGATGGAAACCACGAAAACTGGAAAATAAAGAACCTTTTAGCCATTCACGAAAGCTGCCACGATTATATTCACATGAGCAAAAGCGAAAGCTAAGAACATCGGAAGCTGGGTGCGGTGAAAGTCGCACGCCCAGATTTAACAGAGAGGGGCGCGGGATAATACCCGTCCTCGACTCTACCTAGACCGTCCCAAACTGCGTAGAGAAACGTAAAATCGCTGAAAACTTCTTTACTCTTGCCTCTTGCCTCTTGCCTCTTGCCTTGCTATAACAACAATTTTCAACGCCAACCTACTTAATGCGATCGCTGTTTCTCCCTATTTTGGAAATATTGCTAATTCGGTTTTGGGGTCAAAAAAATGCAGTTTCTCAGGAGTTAAAGATAGCCAAAGTTGCTCACCTATGGTGATGAATCTATCAGGTGGAATTCTTGCTTGTAAAGTTTGTCCGTCTAGATTTTGTAAATCAGGATCAGCAATTTTTACAGATAGAAAAGTGTCATTTCCTAAGTTTTCTACTGAGTCTACTTTGACTGGCAAATTTTTCGTAGCAGGTACACCCAAACTCAGGTGTTCTGGACGAATACCCAACATTAAAGTTTGTCCGTCATAAGATTGCAGTGCATTTCCCCAAACAGATGAAAGCGTGAAGCGGAAATTAGCATGAGTAATTAATAAAGGTGCATGAAATTCCACCGGGATAAAATTCATGGGTGGAGAACCAATAAATTCAGCCACAAAACGATTCGCAGGACGGTTATACAGTTCTAAGGGTGCTGCAACTTGCTGTATTTTACCTTCTGACATAATCGCAATGCGATCGCCCATAGTCATAGCTTCAGTTTGATCATGGGTGACATAGATCGTCGTTGTTCCCAACTGATGTTGCAATTTGACAATTTGGCTGCGGGTTTCAGCCCGTAACTTAGCATCCAAATTAGATAATGGTTCATCCATTAAGAATACCTGGGGATTACGAGCGATCGCCCTTCCTAATGCTACCCGTTGTCTTTGTCCCCCAGAAAGTTGTTTCGGTAAACGATTTAACAAAGTTTCAATTTGTAACAAACCTGCAACTTTTTGCACCTGTTGATCAACAATTCTTTCTTTTGGAGAAATATAGCGCAATCCCACAGGTAACTTTTTTGTCAATCCTACCAGTAGATTTTCCCCCCATTGAGTCAGTCTTTTTTTCCCAGCTTCCTCATCGGGAAACTGACGACGTAAGCCAAAAGCGATATTGTCATATACAGTCATGTGGGGATAGAGTGCATAACTTTGAAATACCATAGCGATGTCTCTGGCTTTGGGGGGTAAGTCATTAATCAAGCGAAGCCCTGGAGGCGCACTAGCGCTATCGCCTACCCAAATATTACCACCAGTCATCACCTCCAAGCCAGCAATTAACCTCAGCAGCGTACTTTTACCGCAGCCGGAGGGTCCCACCAGCACCATAAACTCACCATCAGCAATGGTTAAATTAATCCGTCGCAAGACACTTACACCATCTGTGCCGTCTTGTTGCGCTTTTGCCCCTTCCCCACCGCGACTGGGAAAACTTTTATAAACGTTTTCTAATACAACTTGTGCCACGAGAATTCACTTTAAAATTTATTAATTTATAGAAGCGGAAAATTTCCACCCATACACTACCATATTATACGTTGTTTCCCAAGACCAAGATCCCCGACTTCCAGATCCCCGACTTCTTCAAGAAGTTGGGGATCTGATTGATTTTAGCAATTCTTGAATTTGTTGATTAATAATCCTGACATCAAAACGTTCACTAGCACTAATTCTGGCATTATTGGCAATATTCGCAGTTTTTACAGATTCTTGCCGACAATTATGAATCACCTGGGCTAATTTTTGAGGTTCTCCAGGTGTGACTAAAAAGCCATTAATTCCATCTTCCACTAATTCCATAGCACCACCAGCTTCAGCCGCAATCACAGGTTTACCGCACAGCATAGCCTCAACAATAACCCTACCAAAAGGTTCAGCCGCAATAGAAGTATGGGTAATTAAATCACACATTGTCATTAATTGGGGAATATCCGCGCGAAAACCTAAAAAATTGATTCGATTTTCCAGTCCCAATCCAGCAACCTTTTGGTGTAAATCCTTGACATATTCCTGTTCACCAAATAAAGCATCACCAACTAAAATTACTACCACATCTTGTGGACATTGGGAAAGGGCATCAATTAAAATATGCTGTCCCTTCCAAGGAGAAAGACGGCTAAAATGTCCAATTACAAACTTGCCTTCCAACCTGAGATGTTCTCTTAAATTTCTAACTTCTAATTCATCAACTTCATAATTTTTCGCCGCAAAGCCATTATAAACAACCCGAACTAGATCTGATTTTCCTCCAGCTTCTAAAAATGCCATCTTACTAGCTTGAGAATTAGCAATCACCAAAGCAGCACAACGATTAATTAAATTAACAGCAACTCGCAAATTAGTTTTACTAAAATGTTCTAAAGAAAGAATATCATGTAAATGATAAACCAAAGGACGACGAGCCAAGAAACTAGCTACCGCCCCCACGACTAAAGCCTTTTGAGTATTAGCATAAATTAAATCATATTTCCTTGCTCGTTGCACAACCTGATTAATTAAAGGAACTATTTGCCCTAAACTACCTAATGCTTGAAATAAACCACTTTGTTTACCAACTTTAATGGCTTGAGTTGTCAAAACCTCCACCGGGACTTGATTTTCTGCAAGTAGCTTTCTAAAATCACCATCTGCAAATAAACCAACCAGAGCATTTTCACCATAAGGTTTAGCAATATCAACTAAACACAACTCAGCACCACCGGGTTTACCACTTTGGTCTAAAAATAGAACTTTCATACAATTTTTATCATCAATTTAAGAGGGTGTTTGAAAAGTTATGGTTGATGTATCAAATATTTTTTACCCCTCCCTAACCCTCCCCTTGTAAAGGGGAGGGAACTGGATTTTTATTGTTTCCCCCCTTTACAAGGGGAAAGAGGGGTAGCAATGTGATGAAAATTACGGAATACCACTTTTAAAATATCCTCTAAGTAGGTGAACACAATAAAACCAAACTGTGTAAAGAAACGTAAAATAGCCCAAACCCTCTTCAATCTTGCCTCTTGCCTCTTGCCTCTTGCCTTTTGCCTTGCCATAACGACAATTTTCAACGCCAACCTACTTAAGCTAAAATAACTTGCCGTACCTGTTGGGCAATATTTGTCCAATCATAATTTTTAATCGTGTAATGACGACATTCTTCCCTAGCAGGTAAAGGCAGTTTTCCTAGCAAAACTTGTGCTAATTTATCAGCAATACTTTCCACAGTAATCGCCTCAGTAATTAAATCTGGGGAAAATTTCTCTAAGATTTCTGGCATTCCCCCCACAGGAGTACATAAAACAGGAGTACCACAGGCTAAAGACTCCACAATAGCTAATCCAAACCCTTCAAAAGATTGACTCGGCATCACAGTTAAATCCGCCGCTTGATAAGCCACAGGTAAATCATTTTCTGGTAAAAAACCTAAAAATTGCACATTGTTTTCTAAACCCAATTCTCTAGCTTGTTGTTGTAGTAAAGCTTGAATATGTCCCCGACCAGCGATCGCTAACCAAACGTCAGGAATGCCAGATTTAATCATAGCTACAGCTTGCAATAACTTATCAATTCCCATGCGATGAACTAAGCGTCGGGAAGTAAATAATATGGGACGATTAGTTGGCCACCCTAGTTTGATTCTAGCCTCTTGACGTGAGAGATTATTCTGAAAATGATTAATATCAACTCCACCGGGAATGATATGAATTTTATCCCAGGGAATTTGGTATTTTTGATGGAGAATCTGACCAAAAGCTTTACTAAGAACAATAAAGCGATCGCACCGATTATAAGTGCTTTGTTCTATTATTTGTTCCTTTAACCAAACACTGAATTTCTGATTAACTACTTCTTCCTGACTTTCCGAAGCCCAAGGTCCATGAAAATTAAAAGTAACCGGTACTCCTTTAGGCAAAATATCTAAAATCGGAAAACTATATAATGCAAAATGCAGATTAATTGCATCAGGTTTACCTAATCTTGTTTTCTGAAAATTATTACGAATTGACCATAACCTAGCACCAATCTTACTATCTGGACAAGCTAAATTAGTTAACTTAATTTGTGTATTTTTAGCATCTACAGGTAAACCCACTCCACATAATTCTACTTGGTCTTGAGATGCTGCTAATTTATGGGTTAGTTCATAAATATACCTTTCCAACCCTCCAGGATGGCTAGGAAACCAACCCGTACCCAAAGTTAGAATAGATGCTGACGCTGAACTTAATTTCATATCTTTACTTTTCACGTAATTATCTTCCTTGTGATAGATAAATTTAAATTAGTGATTTTGATTTACGCTTTTATTTATGTTACCGATGCCAAAATAATTTATTTTCAGCATGATCCTTTAATACGACGCTGAGAATCAAAACCAGTTTAAATATAAAAATTATTCCATTTCTATAAATAAAATATATCAAAAAAATATATTTGCATAACAAATTATAGATAGTTGTAAAAATATTAACCGAGAAATTATTTATGTATAGCAGTATCAATTTAGTGAGATATATTCAGAAAATCATCAAATCCGTAGGGGCGTGGTTTCCCCACCCTCAATTGTATTACTCCTGAATTTTTGCATTTTGAAAATATATTTAATTAATAAAGTTTTGATGAAATTAAATGCAAGATAAAATTTCCTTATAATTTATGAGTAAGAATTTAAAAGCCTATCCCACAGGGATAAATTAAAAATTCAAAAAGCATATTAAGTAGGTGAACACAATAAAACCAAACTGTGTAAAGAAACGTAAAATCGCCCAAACCCTCTTCACTCTTGCCTCTTGCCTTTTGCCTTGCCATAACGACAATTTTCAACGCCAACCTACTTACAGCAACCGAATTATTTATGCAGATTAGTAAAACTTGCTACAAACTTTATCAATATCTTCATAACTTATTTTCGAGGGGATATTGGCGAAAAAAAATAACTTTCAATATTTTATTGGGTTTAACCTGTGGACTACTCGTAACATTTGTCGGTATGACAATGGATTTAGCCACAACTAAAAAATCCAAAGCAGTCAGAACTCCTGAAATTACATATATTACTTCTTGGTTAGGAAATACCATTGGTAATGGTAAATTGCGAGTACAAAATAATATAGAAGGAATGTATGTCAAAGATGATGGAACAATTTATACAAATAGTGCTTGGGATGAAGCTGGTAGTGAAGCAGGAATATATAAAGATGGTAAACCAATTTTTATCCTCGAAGATACACATGGTTGGAATCGTTTAGGGGGTAAAGCAATAACAGTAAATAGCAAATATATTTATATTTCTATGATTCAAGGTGGAGTAGATCAAACAAAAGAAGATTATCCTCCCCAAGGACAAACTTGGTATTGCGTCAGACGTTATGACTTAACAGGAAAACCTGCACCTTTTGAGAAAGGGAATGGCTGGGATAAAAGTATGTTAATTACCAGCAAAAGTCATGAAGTCACAGGAATAGCAACAATAAATAATCACCTATTTGTTAGCAATGCTGGGGAGAATATTGTTCGGGTTTATAACACCGAAACAATGGCAGAAATAAACAAATTTACCGTTAATAGTCCCGAAAAAATTACCATTGATAAAAAAGGTAGTTTGTGGATTATTCAAAATCAAAAAGGTGCTAAATTTGGAAAAATTGTCAATTATTCTCCAGCCGGAAAGAAATTACCTAAAGAAATTACAGATGTTGATAAACCATCAGCATTAGCCATTGATAATCTCGGCAGACTGTTAGTAGCAGAAAATGGGATTAATCAACAATTGATAATTTACAATATTAATAATCAGCCAGTTCGTGTGGATACTTTTGGGGATAAAAAAGGTATTTTTAGTGGTGTACCTGGAGAAGTCAAAACATCCAAACTCTACGGCATTACTGGAGTCGGTACAGATGCCAAAGGCAATATTTATGTAAATAATAATGGCTTTAATACATCGGGAACAGATTTAAGAAAATTTTCGCCATCAGGAAAAATAGTATGGCAATTACTAGGATTAATATTTGTAGATAATGCAGATACAGATCCAAAAACAGATGGTGTAAATATATTCACCAAACAAGAAAAATATGTCATGGATTATAGCAAGTCTGCTGGTAAACAGTGGACTTATAAAGCCTACACACTTAATCCTTTTAAATACGCTCAAGATCCACGTCTACATACATCACCAGATGGAACTTTTGTGCGGCGGATTCAAGGTAAACCTTTTGTATTCCTGACAGATATGTACAATAGCTTTTTGCAAATTTATCGGTTTCAACCGAATACAGATGGTGAAATTGCAATTCCTGCTGGGATGTTTGTTGGTACTAATGATCAGAATAAACAATCTATTGGTGGCAATTGGCCACCCAATCAACCTGCAAACGGAGAATGGATTTGGCGCGATAGTAATGGCAATGGTGCATTTGAAAAAAATGAATATGATAGCAGTAAAGACTATCCCTATATCGGAGGTTGGTGGGTAGATAGCAAAGGAGATGTTTGGAAAACTTTGCGAACTGAAGATGGCATTCGTCATTATCCTTTACAGGGATTAGATAGTAAAGGAAATCCCATTTACACCTATAGTTCGATGAAAAAACTCAAAACTCCTAGCACCTTCAAAGACTTGCGACGGATTGAGTATTTTCCCGAAACAGATACTATGTATTTATCCGGTTTTACGATTGAACATCCGGCATTTGCTGATGATGCCAAAGTCATAGGATCAGAAATTGCTCGCTTTGATAATTGGAGTAAAGGAAATCGCACTCCCAAATGGCGCACTGTCGTTCCCTACGACACTACAGGTAAAGGATTAGTTGCTACCGCAGCTATGAGTGTAGCTGGTGATTATGTGTTTGCAGTGGGTGTAAAAACCGCAGAGGTATATGTTTACAAAACTGCTACGGGAGAACTCGTGAAAAAAATGACTCCAGGTGCAGAAGTTGGTAAAGAAAGTGGTTGGGTTGATATTCCCTATGGTATCCGTGCTTTCCGTCGTGCTAATGATGAATATCTTGTATTTGTAGAGGAAAATTGGCAAGGCAAGGTGCTTATCTATCAGTTTCCTATTTGATACAGCAATTCTCGTTCTCATAAAATACAATGGAGGCGGGGAAACCCCGCCCCTACAATTGTGTATCAATCATTGTTTTCGCTATTATTTTCTTCATCGGGTTCTCCCTCAATAAGTTGTTCGTTATCTTCAATAATCACATTTTCAATATCCTCGACGGAAATATCTAAATCTTCTAAGGCTTCTTTAATTTTCTCATAGTGAGCCGGTTCAAATAAGAATTTTTTCATTCTTTCTATTGTTTTGTTTTCATTGTTGCTTACTTCAATTTGCTGCTTAACAAATTGACTAATAAACTTGAAAGTTTGAATTATAATTTTTTCGTCATTTTGTTCATAAATTTTGATTACATATTTGTTTACATTTATCCTATCACCGAATTTTGCTTTTAAATATTTTGTAAACCCGACTTTAAATAAAGCCAATAAATGATATAAACCAGCTTTGAAGGTATCCTCATATTGAAGAGGTGTAGCATTATAAATTACATCAAAAATATATAATGCACACAGCATATTTTCAAATGTTGTTTTATCATTGAAGATTTTTTCATAAAGACCATCTTTATGTTCTTTATGGGAAATAAAATTCAAGTCTTTACCAGTTTTTCGTTGTTGATTATAGTTCTTTAAAACATTAGAAGGATCTTGCAAATAATAAGCTAAATAAGCATTTGCAAACACAGAATTTGGAACTTCTTCTATATTTTCTGGAATCTCTCTAAATTCATCACGTCTTTTCTCATACCAAATATTTGTTTGATAGGATGCGTTTTGCAGCATGATCTGTATATCGTCATTAGCACAGAAATCTCTATCATCTACAGGATTTTGGGAATTAGTATACCTCGTAACATTCAAATCAAAGTCTTTTCCGCCTGATTTTAATAAGCGTAAAGTTACCAAAGATTCACTATCCATCTGCTTGCGCTTTGTTGGTGAGGCATCTTTGTAAGCTCGATAAATGGCATAAACAGTTTGTGCGCCATTAATAATTTGCAATCCTGTTAATTCTATTTTTTCAGCTTTTTTGCCAATAGTAGGTAAGAGATAAGTAATTGCTGTAATACCATTATTGTAATACCAAAAATAGGCAGGATTGTCCACCGCAGTTCTTTCTATGTCTTTATTGAATTGTGATTGCAGGAGAGGATTTCTGACGTTTTTATAAAAGAGAGCAAATCCATATTTTTCAAATAAATCATAGATACTTTTGGGGCGAAGTAAAAACATATATGCCTCAAAAGGCTTCTCTATTTTAACAACTCCATTTTTTTGAACTATTTCCAGAGTAACAGGATTTTCTTCTGGATTTTGATAACTTTCTAGAGGATTTAAAGGTTCTATTTTTTTATATGTTCTGTCAATATAATCTACTTTTATGCGATTTATATCAATTACTTCAAATTTGAGTTTTTCATCAGATTTTTTAAAAGCACTAATGTTTTCATCTGCACCTCCTTTATATTGAGAAAGTGTCAAAAATATAAATTTAACCTCTCCATTAGCTTTGAGGTGATTATCTAAATCCTCCAATTTTGCTTTTAGTTTTTCATTAACATTTTGCTTTTCGCCTTCTAAAATGGTGTCAAAATCATTTAGTGCTTTTAATATTTCATCTTTATCAGTTTCTTTTTCTGAATTATCAGCATTGTTCCATTTTGACTGAACGACATAAAAAATTTTATCTCCTTGATTGTTTGTGTTATCAAAAACAATGTCGCAAGAACTATCTTTGTCACCATCTGTAATGAAATCTTTATAGTTAGATTTTCTACCGTAAAATTCAAGAAACCAAATTAAGAGGGCATAAGATTTTCGATTGTTGATAGCATTTGTACTTTTATGTTTTTTGATGAATTCATCATCTTTGTATTTTTCTAAAAGTATATTAAGGTTGCTATCAATTACGTTGTAAAATTCTTTCGTAAGCATATAAGTAGGTGAGCGTTGAAAATTGTCGTTATGGCAAGGCAAAAGGCAAGAGGCAAGAGTGAAGAGGGTTTGGGCGATTTTACATTTCTTTACACAGTTTGGTTTTATTGTGTTCACCTACTTATCTTAATAAAAGTAAATTCTTTTTGAGTATTCAATTAAAGGTCATTAAATTGACAAGCCTAACTATTTATTATACCTTCATTTTCCGTCTATTCCATTCCTATACAACAAAAAGGCAAAAGTTCCTGTATATTTTCCCTGTAGATAATAATATCCAGAAACCGAGATTAACACCATCACCAATAGCGGTAAATTCCCTGCCTTTACTAGAGCCGATATTACCATATTGTAAGATTTATGTTAAATATAAGCTCTTTTACACTACAATAAACTAACTTGTCCATTATTGCGAATATAAAGAGAGCGATAGCGAAGCGCTCCGTAGGAATCGCCTGGATAGTCTCGACTGTTAGGACGAATTTCCAAAACCAATGTTCCAAAATTCGGTTTAGACACCACACCTTTTACATATCTTCCCCCATCATCCCAAAACATCAGAGAAAATTCGGTAAGTTCGTCCCCTCGTAGGTCAAATTGTAATTTTTGTCCCGGATTTAAGGTTGTTTGTCTTATTTCTGGTAACTGTTCTAATTTCACAGATCCATAACTGTGATTCACAACTTTCACCCGAATATATTGTCCTGGCGTAAAATGTAGGGGTGCAGAACCACAACGAGAAGCACAAGTCCCTGCTAATGTTATCCTATAGTTAATTGGCATTAACAGCAAGGCTATCGTCAATAATGTAGTATAAATCGCTAATTTCATGTTCATACTTTTACTGCTTTGTTGATATTTAAATATGCTGTAAAAATTCAATTTCAGGTAATAAGGGATCGTTGACAATTCCCACACCTGCAAAACCCCAACGTTTGAGCAAACTACCTATTTGGTTACTAGCAAGAGGTTCGACTGTCAAGCGGTTTGCTAAATCGGCAGCATGAGTATTTAGATAACTCATTGCCTCGAAATCTTCTTTAAACAATAATAAATATCCTGATGTATCATCATCAACGCGGGCTGTGAGATATTTACCATCACTTCTAGAACGAATAATATAATAAATCATTGGTGATTGATGATTGGTAATTGGTGATTGGTGGAGTTAAGGGCGCAGGGACTGCGCCCCTACTTTCTTAATTTAAGTCTTCTAATTTGATTCTCGGATCTGCTGCTTTTAAAATTAAGTCAGCGATTAAATTACCAATGATTAATAATACGGCACTCATTACCAAACTGGCCATAACTAAATATTGGTCTTTGGCTAAAACAGCTTGTAGAGTTAATTTCCCTAAACCTGGCCAGTTGAAGAAATTTTCTGTAATAAATGCACCACCTAACAAACCTGCTAATTCAAAACCCAATAAAGTAATTAATGGGTTAATAGCATTTCGCAAAGCATGAACATAAATAACTCGGTTTTCTGGAAGTCCTTTAGCGCGAGCAGTTTGAATATAATCTTGGCGTAAAACATCCAATAATTGACCACGCATAATCCGTTGTAAACCAGCAAAACTAGTAATACTTAAAGCAATTAATGGTAAAATCGAATGCCAAGCAATATCAAGAATTTTACCTAACCATGTCAGGTCGGCATGATCAATACTGGTCATATTACCCACTGGAAAAAGTGGCGTAGTCAGTTGAGCAAAAAATAGCAAAAATAAGACAGTGATAAAACTGGGAATACCTTGACCAGCATAACTAATTATCTGTAAAACCTGGTCAGTGCGGCGATTTTGTTTCACAGCCGCGAGAATCCCCAAAGGAATAGCGATCGCCCATGTGATAATTAAAGAAGCGATCGCTAATAACAACGTGGCTGGAACTCTTTCCCATAACAGCGACGACACAGAACGTTGATAAACAAAACTTGTGCCAAAATCACCTTTAGTGACGATTTGCTGCAACCAAAATCCAAACTGTTCTGGCCAAGATTTATCTAAACCAAATTGCTGTCTAATTTCTTCAATCCGTTCTGGGGAAATTTTCGGATTTTGTCGCAGGGTATCTACATAATCCCCTGGAGAAAACTTCATAATAAAAAATGACAAAGCCGACGCTAAAAAAATCGTCAATAGCGCCTGTAAAAGCCGTTTCATCACATAAATAAAAGTTTCATTCGTAACTGACCTTATCAGCCAGTCTCGACTTGTCTCCAAGGAAATTTTTGTATTTGTCATTTATGATTGGTAATCGGTAATTGGTAATTGAATAATTTTCTTTCTTCTTTCTTCTCCTGAATGGGCGCAGGCCCTGCGCCCCTACTTCCTGATAGCGAAGCGTGGCGTTAGCCATACTCCTGAACTCCTGACTGACTAATATTCAACCAGTGAGATAATAGGGACATCAGGTAAATGTTTCCGTCCTTGCAAATCTTGTAGTTCGATGATAAACCCAAACCCCACAAGTTCACAGTCAATCTTTTGTACTAACTTTGCTGTTGCACTAGCAGTACCACCAGTAGCAATCAAATCATCCACAATTAAAACTTTGCAACCTGGGTTTAAAGCATCCTGATGTACTTCTAATGTATCCGTACCATATTCTAGTTGATATTCAATAGAGTGAACCGCTGCTGGTAATTTCCCTTTTTTGCGAACAGGAATAAACCCCGCACCTAATTTATAAGCCACAGGCGCACCAAAAATGAACCCCCGCGACTCCATGCCGATAATATAATCCACCTGAAGTTCAATTTCTGAACATTTTTGTGCTAAAAGGTCAATAGTATATCGCAATCCCGCTGGGTCGCTTAATAGAGTAGTGACATCTCGAAATAAAATTCCCGGCTTAGGAAAATCTGGTATATCACGAATCAGAGATTTTAAATCCATATTTGTGAGTAGTTAGTGGTCAATCAAGAAACAAAGGGTAAGAGGCGAAAAATTTCCCCAATCCCTGCCAAATCCTACCCTATAATGTCATAACCTAGAGA
This sequence comes from Anabaena sp. AL93, assembly GCF_001672085.1. Classification (NCBI taxonomy): domain Bacteria; kingdom Bacillati; phylum Cyanobacteriota; class Cyanophyceae; order Nostocales; family Nostocaceae; genus Anabaena; species Anabaena sp. AL93. Next base: position 12,220 of record NZ_LJOU01000037.1, read on the forward strand.
CTAACGCCGCTTTCTCGGAAGTCAAAAGTCAAACCGAATACGGTACAGGCTTTCGGGATATTTATCATGGTTGGTTTATTTACGCCTTTGTGTACTAAGTAGGTGAGCGTTGAAAATTGTCGTTATGGCAAGGCAAAAGGCAAGAGGCAAGAGGCAAGAGTGAAGAGGGTTTGGGCGATTTTACATTTCTTTACACAGTTTGGTTTTATTGTGTTCACCTACTTAGTAGTCTGTCAAGAACTAATTGACGGGTAAATAAATTTTTCCTCTTCCTTCTTCCTATCCCTAACGGGACGCTTCGCTAACTCGCTCTTTGCGTCCTTCGTGGTTCATTTCTTCTTTATCCGTCAAAATTTATTTGACAGACTACTAGTACCGCAAAGTGCAAGTCAAAAGTCGAAAATTAAAAGTCAAAAGTCAAAAATCATAGGTCGTAATGTATATAATTGAACTGCCATATCGCGCCAGCGATTAGCCATAAGAGGTTAATATCAATCACTTTATTGGAAACGCATAAGGTATTTTTTAGAATGAATGTCTCCGCTAGTATCCCATCTTTAAACAGCCCAAACGCCCAGGGAACGCCGATGATTTTGGATACTCTACCAGATCCAGCGATCGCAGGCCAAGTATGTCCAGCCAGAACTAGATTGCAAATAGATTTAATGTTACTAGCCATTGAAGCCTTAGAACTAGGCGGTTCTGAAGCCATTTTATCCTTTGCGGAAGAATTAGACCTCCAAGGAATCATCAAAAATCGGGTAAACCTTTGGCGAATGCGAGCCTCTAACCCCATGAGGAGAGCGCATAGTCGCCGTCCCTTAGATATTTTAGAAGCCAAAGCTCTAGTAGTCATTGCTTGTTACATCGCTCGGCGGTTAACAGTCGTTATTCGGCAATTACTAACCATATATCAACAATTAGCCCAAAAACAGATTCCCCCAGAACAAAATTTAAGATTAGCTAATTACCTAGAAAGGTTTAGAACCCACTTTAAAAGTCGGATGAATTCCCGGCGTTCCGGTGTACTAGCATTAACTTCTGATGAAAAATTAGATGAACTAGCTATAGACTTATTAGGAAAATTACTATTCTGCACAGGTACGGCGGGAATGCAGCGGTACTGGATTTCTCTTTTTGACGGTGAAGTAGATTGATTACCTTTCCTGTTACAAATAGTGTAACACCATAAGTCACTGGGGGATAAATCTCCTCTTGTAGCTTTCATCCCCGGCTTAAAAGACATTAAAGCCTAAAAATTTTTAGGTTTTTTAGGTTTTAATTCCGGGGCTTTCAGCCCATTTTCTTGCAAATAAAATGAATATCCAACGTAAATATAGTTTACCTAATTGCACCCTGCTCCTACAAGGGTTGAGTGACATGACACGGACAGTTAACTTTCAAGAACTCCGTCCCGAACTATCCATATTAGTGAATGCAGAATGCTATTTATCTAATTACGATCAACCCATAAGTGGAGGTAGGGAATTTTTTGAAAGCTTAGTTAGAGCCGTTAGTGCTTACGCTCAAGAAGTCTTAAGCAATATACCCAATCCCCAAGGCAAAAAATTTGAACATCAAAATTCAGAGTTAGTTGAATTACAAAAAATTGACAGCAACAGACACAAATTAATTGTTCACTCCGAAATCACAGCAGACAATCAAGGGGGAAACAACAACCCCGGACAACCGCTGCAAATCGTCCTCAACACAGTCCAATTATTTGATTTAGTTGAAGCCGTAGATCAGTTTTTTGCTGATAGCCAGACCTTACCAGAATTATCCCTAGAACTACACCCAGTTCATCGCAGTTATGGTGGTTCTAGTCAAATCTTAATCAAACAAGCAATCCCCGCTACCGTCGGCATATCCAGCCTCGCCGTAGCCGCCGTAGCCTTTAGTTTAATTCCTGCACCCCAACTCCGTCCACCTCAAGTCAAACCAGAAATACAGTCCAGTACTTCCACTCCCACAGCGTCAGTATCACCCTCAATTACACCCACAGCAGCAGCCACCCCTACAACCACACCCATCGCATCAGAAACCCCCGTTACCAAGGATTTGGAAGCACTTTTAAAGATAGTTCCAGAAATAACAGATCCATCTCAATTACGGGCATTAAATCGCCAAGTTTACAATCAAATTCATCCAGCTTGGACAAATCGCTCAGGATTACCAGAGGATTTAGTGTATCGTTTAGGTGTCGCTGCCGATGGTAGTGTCGTTGGTTATAAAGCAGTAAATCAGAAAGCTAGTGACGCAATCGAGAAAACACCACTGCCTAAACTACTTTATAATCCTGCTAATCGCGTCCCTAATGAACCTATTGCTCAATTCAAAGTCGTATTTACCCAAAAAGGGTTTCTAGAAATTAGTCCCTGGTTAGGATACGCTAAAACACCAGAAGTAACTGGCGAAAAAATTACTGATACCAGTAAAATTAAGGATTTAAATCAAAAGCTGTATAGTACAATTCGTCAAAATTGGAGTGTTACTCCTACCTTTGCTAAGGATTTAAAATATCGAGTAGCGGTGAATAAAGAAGGCGTAATAGCTGACTATGAACCACTTAATCAAGTTGCTTTTGATCATTTCCGGGAAACTCCTCTACCTCAGATGTTTCAATCAGTTTATGGCTCAAATGTAGCTGCACCTGATAATAAACAACCTCTAGCTCATTTTCAGGTAGTATTTACACCCAAGGGAGAATTAAAAGTTATGTATTGGAAGGGATACAAATAATTGTCAGTTGTCAGTTGTTTGGGGAAAAATTTTTTTCTTCTTCCTCCTGACTCCTGACTCCTAACCCATGACTTACGTTACGCTGCGCTATCACGGAAAGATTTTTCCAGTTATGATATTCAAAATTTTGGCAAATTTTTTCATATTAGTAATTATAGCTGTTTGGGTAGTGGCGATCGCTCTAATTTCTGTCCAAAATGCTACTCCTGTATCTTTACGGTTTTTGGTCTTTCAATCCATACAAATTCCCTTTGGGTTAATGTTAGCTTTTAGTGTGGCTGTCGGTTTATTAGGTACAGCAGTTTTGCAGCCTCTCTGGGGGTTGGGAGAGTCTCAATCTAGAATAGATGAAGATGCAGAGTTTTTTGTTGATGATGAGGATTTTTAGAGTTTTCTCACGCAGAGGCGCAGAGACGCAAAGAGGAAGAGATAATTATTAGTCGGTTAAAACCGACTTTTGCTTTTAGACAGGGAATTTATTCCCTGGCTGTCTCATATCTACTACAATAGATAATGATTAACAGTAAAAACTATGACTCAATTACTAGAAAAAGCCATTGCACAAATAAAGCAACTTCCTGAAACCGAACAAGATAGAATTGCTTTACTCATCCTCGAAGAAATAGAAGATGAAACTCGTTGGGATCAAGCATTTGCTAAATCTCATGATGTACTTGCCAAACTTGCAACAGCAGCATTAGCAGAAGATCAAGCAGGTAAAACTCAAGAATTAGATCCTGAAAACCTGTCAAGTCTAAAACAACAATTCAGTTTAATAAAAATTATAACAATGAGAATTATTGCTCGGAGTACCCTAAGAGAATATTGGCAAAAACATCCTGATATAGAACAGCCTTTAAAAGCATGGTTTGATGATGCTTCCCGTGCAAATTGGCAAATTCCATCAGATATTAAAGAAGTTTATGCTAATGTCAGTATTATTGCCAATAACCGAGTAGTTTTTAATATTAAAGGTAATAATTATCGTTTAATTATCCATATTCGTTATGAAATTGGCATTATTTTTATTCGCTTTATTGGTACTCATCAAGAATATGACAAAATAGATGCTACTATTGTTTAAGGAGGTTTGATATTATGAACTTAAAACCCATTAGAACAGAATCAGATTATCAACAGGCATTAAAAGAAATCGAACAAATTTTTAACGCTGAACCTGATACACCAGAATATGAAAAATTAGATATTTTAACGACTTTAGTAGAAGTTTATGAACAACAAAATTATCCTATTGATCCTCCATCTCCTATCGCAGCCATATTATATTATTTAGAAAGTCGTAATCAAGGAGTTTCTACTTTTATTGAAAATTTAAAACATCATGGAGTTAGTGAAGAAATAATTAATATAGCTTTAAATGAAATGACTCACTGATTATTGATTATCAGAAAGCTATGAAAAAGCCCGTCGTCAAGCAGCTAAACAAACAGGATTGATAATTTCTACATTTCCCGAAGAATATGTTTATGCTTTAGAATTAATTTTAGATGAAAATTGGTTGCCACAATAGCAAATACACTAGAAATTATGACACACCAATAATTACAAAGCCAAAGTTTGTAGTGAGGACTTTAGTCCAAATTTGAGGGCTGAAGCCCTCACTAGAAACTACATGAGTGGGCTTATGAGGTAGATTTGTGTAGAGAAATGGTATTAATAAGGATCGGAATCAAACCTTCCCCGCTTCACACTTCTGAGATAATAACCCCGTGACGGTAATTTATTTAAGTCGAAAGTGTCACCTCTAGGAACTCGCCAGATTTTGTAGTCGTGATAGGTGAGAGGAGTCCCCTTTTCACAAATTTCTGGGAGATGATCTCCTAAGACAAAATAGGCTGAACCTTTACCCACAACTTTAGCAATACCATATTTATCAACTAGTAAAGATGTTTGTTCACTAATTGCTATCCCTAACGCTTTTGAAGATACACCATCTTGAATTTGTCGGGCAATAAAAACCATAATTCTTCCCATTCTTTTGCGTTCATCAAAGTGGGTATCAATGATAGTTCCGCGCAAATATTTCCACTGGAAAAAATTATAGGTAAAGGTAATATTCCCGTAAGGATCATCAAGGGCTTCATGAGTTTCAATACTATCTTCACAAGCACAGGAATCATAAACATATTCACTTTGAATCATCGCCCCGGCACTTGTACCCCCAATCGCACCGCCTTTATCGTAAACTGACTTGATAGCAACTTCTAATTTAGTGTTTTTCCAGTGGCGAATATATTCACATTGATCACCACCCGCAAAGAAAATTACGCCAGCATTTCTGACTTTATCAAAAATATCGGTTCTGTTCGCTTCTTGACGATTACGAATGATGAGAGTTTCTACATATTTGACACCTCTCATGGGATAAATTAACTGATTGTAATCATCATTACCAGCAGCCCGAATGACTAAAACATTAACTTTATTGTCGCTGTAACTACCACCCCTGACTTGATTAATCATCCATTGGATAGCGTCATCAACATCAGGACCACCTCCACCTAAGTTATGAACAGGACCAGCTAATTTAGGGAGTTTATAAGCTGGTTTGGCGGTGGGAGTCTGACTATCGGCGATGATATCCTCAAAGAACCGTTTTAACTTGGCTGTTAAACGATCTAGGATACGATTTATCATCTTCAATAAGCTGTTTTTTGCATTATGCAAACGCTTGGATGTATTTAGGAATGCCTTTATCATATTAAAATCTTGTCAAGCAAACAGCAATCATTTCTAACTTTCGCATTGTCCAAGGCTAAATTCCTAGCGTACAGGGTTTGTAGTGTTTTTTTATGGCAAATTATCAGCGTAATCTTTGATTCTCGTTACCAGACAATTTCTGCTCGTTCTTGCACTACTCTTTTATAAACCATTTCTGTTTGCTTACCTAATTTTGTCCAGCTAAATCTTTTTTCTAAATCTGCATAAGCGTTATTTACCAACCATTGACAATAATCTGGGTTTTTCAAAACTTCTAATATTCCCCAAGCTACAGAGTCCGAGTTATTTACCCAAGTGGTAATTCCCGTTTTTGCGTGTTGAACTACTTCCGGTAAACCACCAGTATCGGAAACTATGACTGGTACGCGAGAGGCAAAACTTTCTAAGGCAACTATACCAAAGGGTTCATAAAGACTGGGAAAAACTGCACAGTCGGCAATTGTTTGAAATTTATCTAAGTATTCATCAGTCAGAAACCCAGTAAAGTAACACTTATGCCAAATTCCCAAATCCCAAGCTTGACGTTTAAGATGGTCAGTATTACCACCACCGACGATAACAAATTTAACATTACCTTCCATTTCCCATAGTACCTTGGGGGCGGCATTAAGTAATATGGGTACGCCTTTTTCATAGGTCATGCGACCAAGATAATACACAATTTTTTCATAATCTGCGGCAAATCGTCGCCGAAAATCTTGAGCATGAAAATCTTGATGATGTATTTTCTTTTCTGGACGGATGCCATTATAGATTACGTCAATTTTATCATTAGTAATATGTAGTGTTTGGATCATTTGCTGACGCATATATTCACTACAAACAATGACTCGCCAAGCATTGTGAGCTAGTGCATATTCTTTATCATGAATATAGCGTTGGGTATCATTATGAATGCCGTTATAGCGTCCATGTTCGGTGGCGTGAATTGTGGCAATGAGGGGAATTTTAAAGGTATGCTTGAGAGCGATCGCTGCATCTCCAACTAACCAATCATGGGCATGAATCAGATCAAATGGACTTTTGTCGGTCAACAACTGACCACCATGTTTTCCCATGCTCTCATTTAAGTTTACCACCCAGTGGAAAAAATCGTTACTAGCAGGTACTGGGACACGATGGATATGAATTCCTTCAACCACCTCATACAAGGATGCTGGACCGAATTCTGGCGTGATTAGGTGGATATCATGACCTAGCTTGATTAGTTCCGGGTACAACTCAGCAACGTGACGAGCAATTCCCCCAACTATCCTCGGTGGAAATTCCCAACTCAGCACTAATATCTTCATTTGACTCCCCGATGATTGACAAAAATCTCAAAAGTTTAAAAACTATAATTATCTCAAAAAAAAAGGGAACAGGGAACAGGGAACAGGGAACAGAGAATATTTTGCCATAATATTCAAAAATATAGAACTCATATTTGATTCTTGAAAAAAATTAGGTATTGTAGGGTGCGTCAGACTGCATAAATTGTATCAATAAACAGATTTGTAATATCTGACGCACCCTACGTATCTTTTCATAAATCAAATATTATTGCTATATGTTTCATTTCTTATACATAGCAATCCTTATGAATTTTTTTTGTTCAAACTCCTGACTGGGCGCAGGCCCTGCGCCCCTACCTCCTGACTCCTTAAATTAAGTTACAAGAACTTGATACAGCTTGTTTAAGTAAAACTGCATATTCTTCACTACTAATATGATAAGCGCCAAATCTAGCTAAATGAGGATTCATCATTTGTGCGTCAAATATTCTAAATTTCCGTTGACGCAATCTTTCCACTAACTTCACCATTGCTACTTTAGAACCTTCGGAAATGTTGAAAAACATGGATTCACCAATAAAAGCACCACCAATGACAATTCCCAAAATTCCCCCAGCTAATTTATCATCAAACCAAGTTTCAAAACTATAAGCGTAACCATTTTGGTAAAGTAACTCATAAATCTTGACTAATTCTAGAGAAATCCAAGTTGTGTCCCGGTTAGCACAGCCAGCAACCACTCCTAAAAAGTCCCGGTTAATGGCGACTGTAAACCTTTCTTGGTTAATGACGCGCTGTAATGACTTAGGATAGCGAAAGCGTTCATCCAAAGGGATTAGAGTCCGTTCCTTACTTCCATACCATCCCAGGTTATTACTTTCATCAGACATGAGAAAATAACCTTGAGCATAACCCCGAACAATAGCAGCAACATCATATTCCATTATCTTCTTCTAAGATTACCCTAGCAAACAAATTCTATATAAAATATACAAAAATGACTTCAGTAGTTCCATCTATTACCTTACCTCCTTCGGAAAATCCCCAGCAAGAAGGTGAATGGTTACAACAAAACCTGTTACATTGGCTTGATGAAGAGTTTATTCCTGAAGCAATCAATCAAAATATTGCCCAGCGGGCATCACAGATTTTTGTGAGACAACGCATGGAGGGAGAAAATGATTTAGGTTCTCTGGTAATTGCTATTGTTACAGAGATGCAATCATTTGATTTTTCTAAAAGTTTTTTTGGAGAGTTTGCGATCGCCAACGCCGTTAGCGATCTACTCTTAGATAGCCTGGGAATTGATTATTGTTGTGGGCAATAATACCTTGGTCATTGGTCATTGGTCATTGGTAATAGGGAACAGGGAACAGGGAACAGGGAACAGGGAACAGGGAACAGGGAACAGGGAATAGGGGGATATTGATATTTCTCTTGCCTCTTGCCTCTTGCCTCTTGCCTCTTGCCTCTTGCCTCTTGCCTCTTGCCTCTTGCCTCCTTCTACTGACCACTGACCATTGACAACTAACTCTACCAGCTAGACTTAACAACACCAGGTAAAAGACCTTCGTGGGCCCATTCCCGGAGTACGTTCCGAGACAAGCCGAAATCACGGTAAACGCCTCTAGGACGACCAGTTAACCAGCAACGGTTGTGCTTACGAGTAGGCGCACTGTTACGGGGTAATTGTTGAATTTTACGGTGAACTTCTAACTTCAGCAACGGAGATTCTGCTGTTCTAAACTCTTCTAATAGTGCTTCTCGCTTTTCAGCATACTTAGCTACCATTTTGGCGCGTTTCTTCTCGCGCTCAATCATACTCTTTTTCGCCATGAATTCCCTAATCTAATGAAAGACAGCATTCCCTATTCTACACCTTTATTGGCAATAATAGAGAAATTGGTAATAAAGTAAGTAGGGTTTGCTGAAAAAGTTGTCTGTGAGGGCTAGGAGTCAGGAGTCAGGAGTCAGAATACACAATAAAATCAAACTGTGTAAAAAAACGTAAAATCGCTGAAAACTTCTTTACTCTTGCCTCTTGCCTCTTGCCTCTTGCCTCTTGCCTCTTGCCTCTTGTCTCTTGCTTCTTGTCTCTTGCCTCTTGTCTCTTGCCTCTTGCCTCTTGCATCTTGCCTCTTGCATCTTGCCTCTTGCCTCTTGCATCTTCCCTTGCCATAACCACAATTTTCAACGCCAACCTACTTAGGGACTTCCAAGAAATAAATTATCCTGATTAACGAACCACAGAGGCGCAGAGGACACAGAGGAATAAGGGTTTGAGAGATTTTTGCGTTAGGTGGTTGAGTATTTTTTTATTTGGAAGTCCCTTACCAAGAATGTAAAGCCCGTAACTGAGGTGTTTTTTTGACTTGATGGGCTTGCATTCTCGTGAGGACATCATCTAAGATGCCTACGGCTTCAATAATATAATCACCCTTATTGAGCATGACACATTCTGCCCGTTCTGACATGGCAGCATCAGTAATTTCTGCCCGTGACGGCATTCCGTGTTTAACAAGATTTTCTAAGACTTGAGTTGCCCAAATTACGGGGATATGGGCAGCTTCACATAACCATAGTATTTCTTCTTGAATTTCTGCCAGCCGTTGATAACCAATTTCCAGCGCCAAATCTCCTCTGGCAATCATAATTCCAAAGGGTTGTTTCCCGGCGGCTTGAATAATTAATTCTGGCAAATTACTCACTGCTAAGGGTGTTTCTATTTTGGCAACTATGGCAGGTGTGGGAGAATTTTCTGGTAATCTTGTCGCTAATTCTTGTTGCAAAAGTTGAATATCTGCGGGTGTTTGCACATAGGAATAACCGATAATATCAACTTGATTGGCATGGGTGGTGATAAAATCTAAATCTTCTTGATCTTTTGTGGTTAAAGAACTCAAATGTAATTCAGTGTCAGGAAAATTAATGCCTTTTTCTGGTAATATTTTCTCACCTTTGAGACGGGCATGGGTAATTTTTAACCACACTCCCTCAGATGTAATTGACTCCACACAAGCACCAATCCGTCCATCATCAATCCAAACCATTGTACCAATTGTCAGTTGTTTTAATACTTCGGGAATTGTGCAAGTGGCTTGAAAAAAGGCAGAATCAATAGTCGTGGGTAACTCATGGGTAAGGAGAAGAGATTCACCTTTAAATATTCGTTGTTTGGGACTGGGGGTAAGAACAGATTTAATTCTGGTTTTGGGACCACTCAAATCCATGAGAATTTTACAAGAAGATTCTAATTCTAATTCTAATTCTGCTTGTTTGACATTGTTAATCATTGCTAACCATTCAACCGGGGTATCATGGGCGCAATTAATTCTTACACAGTTTGTTCCTTGCCCAATGATATCCCGCAGGAATTCGTAATTGGTAGCGGCTGCATTGGGTAACGTTACCATGATTCTGACGCGACGGTTATCGAGGGTGTTGCCAAATAAATCTTCGGTATTTTGTTGAAGTAAGCGATCGCCTTCAAAAAATGCGTCCAAAGGTGGATGTATAATCATAGAATCCTTATCTGTGCCACAAACTGCCTGTAATGTGGCAATCACCGCATCTAAAGTCGGTAAAACCTTAGCTTCTATCCTCCCCAATGAGGACAAACCCCAAGGCATTAAAGCCGCTTGCAGTTGTCGCAAATCGTGTCTTCTTAGTGCCAAATAATAGGCAAGATTGAGACTACTATTAATAAAAGATTGTCGGTGAATTTGCTTTTTCCATCTTTGAAATATTTCTTTTCCTTCCTCATCAACAGATTGACGAAGTTCTTGTAATGTGGTAAGCAAAATACAAGGATCAGATAAATCCAACTCTATATTAGTAGACCGCATATTAATAAATTCAACTCCACTAATTTAAAAATCTTTTTTTAACGAACCACTTCAGGCACAGAGGTCACAGAGAGAAGAAAAATTCTTGACTGAATTGTATTGGACTATAACGGACATTTAAATTCACTTTTTACCTACTGTTAACTAATCCTTTCAAAAAAGTAAAAATCTTGAAAAATTCTCTCCTAACCTCTTTCCTCCAGAGGAATAAGGGTTTGAGAGATTTTTGCGTTAGGTGGTTGAGTATTTTTTTATTTGGAAGTCCCTTAGTTATTCCCCTGTTTCTGCTTTCGCAATTTCTAACATTGTCTTAATCACAGAATCAGGGTTGAGACTAATAGAATCTATACCTTGTTCAACTAAAAAACGAGCAAATTCTGGATAATCGCTGGGTGCTTGTCCACAAATACCAATTTTGCGACCATTTTGTTTAACAGTAGTTATGGCTTTGGCAATTATTCTTTTAACAGCTTCGTTGCGTTCATCAAATAAATGTGCCACTAATTCAGAATCTCGATCTAATCCTAATGTTAATTGGGTTAAATCATTAGAACCAATGGAGAAACCATCAAAGACTTGGCTAAATTCATCAGCTAATAAAACGTTACTTGGTAACTCGCACATAACGTAAACTTCTAAGCCATTTTCGCCTTTAACTAAGCCATTTTTTGCCATTTCTGCTAATACTCGTTTTCCTTCTTCGGGAGTGCGACAAAAGGGAACCATGAGAATCATATTGGTTAAACCCATTTCTTCTCTTACCCGTTTCATAGCTTGACATTCTAATGCAAAACCTTCACGATAACGGGGATCATAATAACGAGAAGCACCACGCCAACCAAGCATGGGATTTTCTTCTTTGGGTTCAAATTGTCTACCACCTAAAAGGTTTGCATATTCGTTACTTTTGAAATCTGATAATCGGACAATTACAGGTTTGGGATAAAATGCTGCGGCTATTGTACCTATACCTTGCGCCAATTTAGCAATAAAGAATTCGGCTTTATCTTCATATTGGGCTGTTAATTCAGTAATTTTATATTTGGCAAGTTCATCTTCTAATTCGTCAAAATGTAATAATGCTAAAGGATGGGCTTTAATATGATTAGCAATGATAAATTCCATTCTCGCTAAACCAACACCATCATTAGGAATTGCGGTTAAACCTAAAGCTTCTTCAGGATTACCCACATTCATCATTATTTTGGTGCGGGTTCGAGGCAAGTTATCTAATGGTAATTCTTGAATTTCAAAGTTTAATAAACCTGAGTAAACTTGACCGGTTTCCCCTTCTGCACAGCTAACAGTAATCTCTTGTCCTGTTTGTAATATTTCTGTTGCATTTCCACAACCAACAATAGCAGGAATACCCATTTCTCTAGCAATAATTGCCGCATGACAGTTACAAACAACTACAGGAGTATATTTATCCGTAAAAACCAGATAATTATGATGATCCGCAACAGTAATATTATAAACTTCAGCGTCTACTGCATCTGCAACTTTAATAACTCGTTGCATTCGGAAATCACCTTTTAAAAGGTCTGCAAATTGGCTTATTTCCCGCAGTTGTTTCTCGGAAATCAATAAATTTTTATCTTTTCTAAGTTTGATTTGTCCGGTAACATTGTTAGCAAATAGTTGATTAGTAGCAAAAAACCGGGTTTGAATAGTTCTTGGAGTAACTTCTCCCTTAACTCGTTGGGTATATTCTAAAATTTCCTCTAATTTTTCTACAATTTGGACATTGTAGATATGACGATTTTTAGTAACTTGAGGAACAGTATTGATTTTTAAACAAGCAATAATCACAGCTTGTAGTAAGTTCTCCTCAGAGATATAGATGCTAATGCGATTATTAGCATAGCAGCCATCACCATCAATCACACCTCCTAAAAAGTGATAAGAAACTTCTGAAGTGTTTTCTAGGAGAATTTGAGTAATTTGTTGTTCTTTTTGTTTTAAGTCGTAAGCTGTAGCTTGTCCTTTTACCTGTTTTCTTCGGATGTAACCTGAAGATACTGCTTTCTCACAAGGAGTAAAAGATTTACCATAAACAGCATTCATTTTGTCATTCATAGTAGCTATGAATGCTTGTTTTTCTGGTAAACATTTTTGAATAAACTGGACTTCTCCATGAGTTCGACTAGTGTAAATTGAACCGTCTGTGATGATTCCCCCAATCAGATAAGCTAAATCAGCTTCTTGATTTTTGTTGTCACCTAATGTGGGAATATTCTGAGATACAAGCACCATTTCCTGAGTATCTAACATTTCTTGAATCTCAGTTTTGGTATATTCACCATTCCGCAAGTTGACCATTTTATGATCAGGAGTTAATCGCAGGATATTATCTGTGACTCTCCCAGTTTGAGATACACTCACACCAATTGTTTTAGATGTCCGTTTCATAGCATCTGTAATGGGTTTCCATTCCATTTGATGGGTTTTGGTGTTGAGGGCTAAAGTTGATAATTCTTGATATCCTTGTTCATAAATCTGCTGAATGGTCATAAAACCTTGATTGGTGAGAATTTTTGTCTCTCCATCAAAACAAGTCCGTCCCCCAGAGTTAGTGACAATAGCACTAGCTTTTTTCATAATCGGTTCCCAGTCGGGGTCTGTGCGGTTAGTAACTAACACTTCTCCGGCTTGAAAGAGATTAATGTCAGGAACATCTAAAATTACTCTAGCTTGTCCTTGACCAATCATTTCGCCAACGCTGCGACCTGTTAATAAAACTTGACTTTTTTCTTGGAGTTGATAACTTCTGAGAACGGTTTTTGATTTTTGTGATTGAACTGTTTCTGGTCTAGCTTGGACGATAAATAACTCACCAGTTATGCCATCTTTTGCCCATTCAATATCCATTGGGGTGGATATTCCCCGAATTTGGGAATAATGATCTTCAATGATACAAGTCCATTCCGCTAGTTGGAGGATTTCTTGATCATTTAGGGCAAATTGATGACGTTCAAGTTGAGAAACGGAAATATTTTTGGTTAATTTTGATCCGCCTAGATCATAAACCATTTTAATTTCTTTTGTTCCCAACCGCTTTTGGAGAATGGGTTTATATCCTTTTTTTAAAGTTGGTTTAAATACTAAGTATTCATCTGGGTTAACTGCACCTTGAACGATGTTTTCACCCAAACCATAAGCAGCGGTAATTAAAGCGGCATTTTGAAACCCTGTTTCTGTGTCAATGGAAAACATGACTCCAGAAGATGCTAAATCAGAACGTACCATTTTTTGGACACCGACTGATAAGGCTACTTCAAAATGATCGAAACCTCTTATTTGTCTGTAGGAAATTGCCCTGTCTGTGAAAATAGAGGCAAAGCATTTATGGCAAGATTCTAATACACCTTTGATGCCATGAACATTCAGGTAGGTTTCCTGTTGTCCCGCAAAACTAGCATCTGGTAAGTCTTCCGCTGTAGCACTAGACCGAACAGCTACATCAGTATTAATATCGTATTCTTCACAAAGATTTTGATAGGATTTAGCGATCGCTCCTTGTAATTCTAGCGGAAATGGGGTTTCCAACATCAATGATCTGGCTTTTTTCCCACATTCCTGCAAATTATCCATATCTTCCACATCTAAATCTGCAAAAATCTTCCTCAGTTTTTCCTCTAACCCAGCCGCAGTAATAAAGTATCTATAAGCATAAGCAGTAGTGGCAAATCCAGTGGGAACTTTCACTCCTTGGGAACTGAGTTCTTGAATCATTTCCCCTAAAGAGGCATTTTTACCACCTACTAGGGAAATATCTGCAATTCCTACGGCATTAAAGGGTAATACTAAAGCTTCTTGATGAATTTGGCTATTTTCTTGGTTGCGTTTAATTTCCAACATATTCTGAGATTCCTTAAATAGCTACTGTTATTTAATTCAGAACCCATTCTGTTTATGCACGGACAGTTTAAAGATGTTGCGAGGATATAGAGGAGGGGACGGGATTTACTACCAGATGTCTCATCCATTTAAGATTACTCTAGTTTAGAGTGTAAATAAATATAGAGGCAATATAGCGAAATATTACGTAATATATTGTTCTTGCAAATATTCTCACAATCCCCCCATCCTTGAGAGTTAAAATTCAGGAATGTACATAAGAAGTTTTATTTTATCTCAATTCATTACATGACTACATTTAGCCAACCGCTTGCAAAGAAGGACTTAAAACTATTATGCCTCAATGCCCTTGTTGTTCCGATTCACTCTTACACCATATTCGTGGTACTGAATCTTATTGGTTTTGCCGCAGTTGTTGGCAAGAAATGCCTGTATTAACCCAACGTCATACCGCTGAAGTCCCAAGACCCATTTTAGCAAAGTTAACTAAAAAAATCGCCCCCCCAGAATATCGTCTTGGTTCTTATTGTTTAATTCAACCAAATTCTTTTCAATCAAGATTAGAGGGAAAATTCTCTCGCTAAAGCTGGAATATAATTTATTTATTACCAAATAAAATTTCAAGAATGATTGTAGCTTGCTTCCCGAAGGGTACGCAGATGAACGCAGATGAATTAATGGATTTATTAGTTTTTACAATATCTATGTTCTACTGTTATTTATTACCAAATCTGACTTAAATCTAAAACAAATCCGGGTAATAAATTCTCACCAGTTAATGTTTGGGGATTGTCTAATTCTTCAACTACACAATTGGGACGATAAATAAATACTTTCCGTTGTTTTCTATCAATTAACCATCCTAATTGTGTACCATTATCTATATATTCTTGCATCTTTTCTTGCAGAATCTTTAAATTATCAGTTTCTGAACGCAATTCAATAATGAACTCAGGACAAATAGGAGCAAATTTTTTCCTTTGTTCTGCTGGTATTGCTTCCCATTTTGTGCGGTTTATCCAAGCTGCGTCAGGAGAACGCACTGCACCATTAGGTAAGGTAAAACCACCACTAGAACCAAATCCTACTCCTGTACCATTTTGCTTTGTCCAAACACCTAATTCACCAATTAAATTAAAATTACGTTCACCTGTTTCTAAATCTGTAGGTGACATAATTAATAAATCTCCAAATTGATTACGTTCAATTCTTAAATCACGGTTTAATTGACAAAACTCAAAGAATTGCTCATCACTTATAATAATATTTGGTTGCATTTTCAAAACCATTGGTAAGGTTTCTATAACTACAGTTGTTTGAGTTTTCATAGTTTTTGTTTTCATATTATTAGGACTTACACAAAATATCCTCAAAACCTCTTTCCTCTGTGTCCTCTGTGCCTCTGTGGTTAGATATTCCGTGATTCGTGCGTAAGTCCTGATTATGTATGATAGGGAAAACATTGTTGCGTGTAGGGGTTTAGCATTGCTAAACCCTTACATGATTTTAAAATTCTCCAGCTAAAGCGGGAACACATCTTTCACAAAGTAAAGGATGTTCTGCTGATTCACCCACATGGGTAGAATAATTCCAACAGCGATCGCATTTGTGATAAGATTTCCCTTCATCCTCATAGTCTGCGGCATTAACTACCCCAATATCCCAATTATCTTCACCTTGAACTCGCAGGGTTTTCAATCCTTTTAATGTCTCAGGAGTATCTAATAATTGGACTTCAGAAGTGAGGAACAAATATCTTAATTCATCAATTCCATTCCCGCTAACATTTAAAGGTTCAATAGCAGCGCGTAATTTTTCATCACTAAGATAAATCAATGCAATAGCTTCTAAAGAAGAACCAATTAACTTTTCTGTCCGCGCTTGTTCTAAAACCTTATTTACATCACCACGAATTCGTCGCAGTGTTTTCCAAAATTCCGCTAATTCGGGATTATCCCATTTATCATCCACTTGCACCCAACCAGCTTGGAAAACTGATTTATATTGGGTTTCGTAGGGGATAAATTGCCAGATATCTTCCGCAGTATGACATAGAACGGGAGCAATGGCGATCGCTAAATTCTCCAAAGCAATTTGCAAAACCGTTTGACAACTACGACGACGGAAAGCATCAGCAGAACTGATATATAATCTATCCTTCGCAACGTCTAAATAAAAGTTCGACAAATCCACAACGCAGAAATTCTGCACAGTTTGAAAAAAGCGGAAAAACTGGAAACTATCAAAAGCGTCCGTCACCTCATTAAACACCTCACGAATGCGGTGCAGCATATATTTATCCAAATCTGGCAAATCATCAAAAGCTACAGCATCCTTCTGAGGATCAAAATCATGCAAACTACCCAATAAAAACCGCGCTGTGTTGCGAATCTTATTTCTGACATCCGCTAATTGCTTGATGATGTTACCACCCAACCGCACATCACCAGAATAATCAACCGAAGAAACCCACAACCGCAAAACATCCGCACCATAAGCAGGTTGTTGTTTTTGGTTAGTCCCACCTTGAATCATCAACTGAGGGTCTACCACATTCCCCACCGATTTGCTCATTTTTCGTCCATTTTCATCCAAGACGAAACCATGAGTTAACACAGTTTTATAAGGTGCAATGCCATTAACCGCGACACTGGTTAACAAAGAAGATTGAAACCAACCCCGATGTTGGTCAGAACCTTCCAAATACATATCAGCAGGATAGCATAACTCTGGTCTTTGCTTGGCCACAGCCGCCCAAGATGAACCAGAATCAAACCAGACATCCATTGTATCTGTACCCCGGCGGTAACTCTTGCCATTATTGCAGTATTGTTCCGGTAACAACTCCTCAACCGACAACTCCCACCAAGCATCAGAACCCTTTTCGGCAATAATAGCTTGAACGTGGTTAATCGTGTCCGCATTCAGCAAAACTTCCCCAGTTGCTTCATCATAAAACACGGGAATAGGAACACCCCAAGAACGCTGACGAGAAATACACCAATCGGATCTTTCTGCTATCATCGGCGTGATGCGGTTTTCACCTTGTGCCGGAATCCACCGCACAGATGAAATAGCCTTTAAAGCCTCATCCCGAAAACCAGCCACAGAAGCAAACCATTGTTCAGTAGCGCGGAAAATCGTCGGTTTCTTCGTTCTCCAATCATAAGGATACTTGTGAGGATAAGCCTCCTCCTTCAACAGAGAACCAGCCTCGCTTAAAGCGTCAATAATCGCTTGATTCCCCTCACCCAAAACATTCAAGCCAGAAAACTTACCAGCCTCATCCGTAAAATTCCCACTATCATCAACAGGGGCAAGAATCGGCAAACCGTAACGCTGACCAACAATATAGTCCTCTTGACCATGACCAGGAGCAGTATGCACCAACCCAGTCCCCGACTCAGTAGTGATATAATCACCACCAACCACCACCGGACTTTCACGGTCAAACAAAGGATGACGGTAAATAGTCCCTTCCAAATCCTGACCAGAGAATTTAGCCTTTACAGTCAACTCACAATCTAAAACCTCTCCCAACCGTTCCACCAACTCAGCCGCAACAATCAGATATCTGCATTCCCTTTGCGCCTTTGCGCCTTTGCGTGAGACCTCCACAACCACATATTCCAACGCAGCATTCACAGCCACAGCCAAATTACCGGGGATAGTCCAGGGTGTAGTAGTCCACACAGCCACGCCCAAATCAGGCAAGAAGCCATCCAAACTAGCCTTTAACCCTTCAGCAACCTTCACCACCGAAAAAGCGGCGTAAATACTGCGAGAAACGTGACCTTCAGGATATTCTAACTCAGCTTCTGCTAAAGCTGTTTTAGAACTAGGACTCCAATGCACAGGCTTTAGACCGCGATAAATATAACCTTTGAGGAACATTTCCCCAAAAACGCCAATTTGCGCGGCTTCGTATTCTGGTTTGAGGGTTAAATAAGGATTTTCCCAATCACCCCAAATCCCATAGCGTTTAAAGCTTTCCCGTTGTTCGTCCACCGTCTTCAGTGCGAACTCTTTCGCTTTTTGACGCAATTGCAAAGGAGTGAGATTTTGCCGTTCTGCCTGTTTCATATTTTGCAGAACTTTCAACTCAATGGGCAATCCGTGACAATCCCAGCCAGGAACGTAGCGAATTTTACGACCTTGGAGCAAATGGTAGCGGTTAATAATATCTTTGAGAATCTTATTTAAAGCATGACCAATATGCAACTGGCCGTTAGCATAGGGAGGACCATCGTGCAGTATAAATAATTCACCGGGGTTGTTTTCAGCCAGTTGAGAATAAATGTGGTTTTCTTCCCAGAATTTTTGGATTTCGGGTTCGCGCTTGATTGCGTTTGCCCGCATATCGAAGTTAGTCTTGGGTAAGTTGACGGTATCTTTGTATTTTCCAGTTTCGGTCACAATCTCATGCCTAAATGTAGGTGTGCAGGTTATCCGATCAATTATAAGTCGTCGGTTGGGTTGAGAAAACCCAACAACGCTTATTGGTATTTTGGAGTTAATGTTGGGTTTCACTTTATTCAACCCAACCTACAGGACTGAACAAGTATAATGAGGTACTTTTTATTATAAATTAAATATATTATTACTCCTATCACCACAATGAAAAACAACGTAGCATTACAGAAAACTGATCAAGGCTGGAAATTTATTGATGAGTCTGAATTAGAAACCTTTGTTTGGGAGAATTTAGAAGAAATATTTCAACTAAAACCCTTAACACGCCAATTATATATAAAAGGAGAGATTTGTGATATTGTGGCAATTAGCAAAAATAATCAACTGACTATTATTGAATTAAAAAATACAGAAGATCGTTATGTTATTAATCAACTCACACGCTATTATGAAAATTTAGCAGAAGAACAACCTTTTAAAGATAATGTTGATTACAATCAAGAAATTAATTTATTTGCAATATGTCCTAATTTCCATCGTCATAATTTAATAGACAAAAAACACAGTCGTTTAAATTTTGATTTATTTACTTTCTCGATTCTATATAAGGAAAGTGAATTTTATTTTTCTTTATCTCACATTCATAACCAATCAGAAGAGAAACTGATAAAAATTAATTATCAACAAGTTAATTTACAAAATCAACAAAATGATCATATTCCTGAACCACCAAGATTATTATTAGATTGGTTAGGGGCGTTAACAAATACAGAATTAGAAAATTTAACGCAAATCAGGCAGCAAATATTAAGTTTTGATCAGAGAATAGAAGAAATTATCGTTAATAAAAGTATTGTGTATGCTAGTAAATATGGCAAGGATAAGCTGAGACGGTGTGCAGAATTTTCTTTTGATAGGAAGTCGAAAAAGATCATATTATTTTTATGGCTAACTATGCACCATCGTAAAAATAAAACTATTGTGAGAATGCAACTTGATACAACAGAGGAATATCTCACATATAAGGCGTATATTCCTATGAAAGAAAAAAGTACATCTTGGTCTAATAAAGAAGT
Organism: Anabaena sp. AL93; assembly: GCF_001672085.1. NCBI lineage: Bacteria > Bacillati > Cyanobacteriota > Cyanophyceae > Nostocales > Nostocaceae > Anabaena > Anabaena sp. AL93. The sequence continues at coordinate 32,173 of NZ_LJOU01000037.1, forward strand.
CGGTGGTCATGGCTGTTATGTTGTTTCAGAAAATTCAGGAAGATTATTTTCAGAAACTATACATTTAGGACGAGTATACCACCAAACATTTGTTGATGAAACTAAAAATCTTGTTAATGAAGCATTAAAAATATGGCTAAAAAGAATTAATTAAATTAATTTTTGTAGGTTGGGTTGAGGAACGAAACCCAACAATTTTGATGTTAATGTTGGGTTTCATTTCATACCCTTCGGGAAGCAAGCTACAACCCAACCTACTCGTTGCCAATATCATCATCAAAAATAATTTCCTCACCCGCACCCCACATCATGTCATACATACCTTGACGCACAGCGCGATGAAAACTGGAATATTCCCAATCTTTTGGTGCTGTTACCAAACCATGTTTCACGGGATTATAATGAATATATTCAACGTGATTTTGAAAGTCTATTTCATCTCTAATTAAATGTTCCCAAAACCGATATTGCCATATAGCCCGTTGTTTTTTATTTTTTCTAGATATAGATATTTTTTCTGGTGAAATAGTTTCACATTTACGACTAAAATAACTTTTAATTAACCGCCAACGGGTAGAAAAATCCTGATCATTTTCTGGTAAAGTCCAAATACAGTGGAGATGATCAGGTAAAATAACAACAGCATCTATAATAAATGGATGTTTCCGCATTACATAACCAAAAGCATCTCTTAATAAAGAAACATTTTTTGGTAAACATAATATTTTTTGTCTTTTCTCTGTCACCACTGTAAAAAAGTATGTTCCTCCTGCCACATTGGCGCGGCGATATTCCATACTATAAATATCCTGTAATTAAAGTTGTATTTTATGATCTTGATTTTACCCCGTAGGTTGGGTTGACGCAAGGAAACCCAACATTAATTATAATATTCTGGTGGATGGTGTTGGGTTTCGTTCCTCAACCCAACCTACGAAGGTTGCAGAGTCAGTATATCTTACTTTTCTTACTTTAAAATAGAAACTACTTACAATTGCCACAAATTATGATCAACCCCCAAATTTTAGAAGCTATTAAACAAATGCCTAATGTCGAAAGACTAGAGATAATAGAATTTGCCTTAAAACTCATGCGTGAAGAAATGCAAAATCCTCAAAAACTGAGCTTAACTGCTGCTGCGGAAATGATGCGTTCTTATTATGAAACAGAAAGCAGTTTAACAGAATTTGTTGATACTTGTAATGAAGATTTTTATGAGTACCAAGATTATGCGTAGAGGTGAAATCTGGCTGTATAATGCTGATCCCACAGTAGGGGATGAAATTAGCAAAACCCGACCTTGTATCATTGTTAATAATGATGATATAGGTACTTTACGCTTAAAGGTTATTGTACCTATTACCGGATGGAACGAAGTTTTTGCACAAGTACCTTGGATGATACGTATTGAAACAACAGCAGAGAATAATTTAAGCAAATTATCCACAGCAGATACTTTTCAAATTCGTTCAGTTTCTCAACAACGACTAATTAAAAAAGTGGGAATAGTTGCGGAAGAAATTATGCAGGAAATTAGTAATGCTTTAGCTATTGTTTTGAATATTAAATGACTAAAAATACACCCAATTTACTAGACGTAGTAGCACTCACAATTGATTTACCTGAATATAATTTATTGCGTGGTCAAGTTGGTACAATAGTTGAATTATTAGCTGATGGTGCTGCGTTTGAAGTAGAATTTAGCGATTCCCTTCGGGATAGCTTCGCTTCACGCAATGGACAAACTTATGAATCTATTGGTTTACGTCCAGAGCAAATAATGGTGTTACATTTTTAGGATAAGGGAGGTGTTATCCAATTTTCATATTCTAAATTAGGGATATTTTGAAAGTGCTTAATATTGGCAGTGATTAAAACGCATTTATGATGAATTGCTGATGCTCCAGTCAGTAAGTCGAGGGGAGTAATTAATAAACCTCTCTGACGTAAATCTTGATAAATAATACTGGCAACATTAGCTGTATCTATATCAAGGGGTAAAATCTCGCTGCTATTGGCAAGAATTTCAAATTGCTGCAAAAGATTTCTAGCATCTTTATACAGCAATCCACTTTTGATTTCGTAATAGGTAAGAACAGAAAAAGTTAGATAACTATGAAATTGTTGATATTCACGGAATTTTTTGACAACTTGTGTTTCACCTCGCAGAAAATATGAGAGGATATTAGTATCTAGTAAAGCTTTTTTCACAGTTCAATTTGCCTTTTCAAGTCTAGTAATCTTTGTTCTGCAATCTCATGTTCGAGGTTTTGTAAAAGTATAGTTTCTTCAGCATTCGCAATACCAGCAAATTGCATAAAATCTATAGTTTTTGGATGCAGTAGTTGTTGACGCTGTGCTAATTGTTGGAAAATCAGTTGAGCAATTTCATTCTGTTCATCTTCAGGTAGCCGGGAGACGACAGCATAAGCTTGTTGTAAGAGATTAGTCATAGTTTTTTGTCGCCATTATCAAAAATTTTGGTAAGTTGATAAAACTAGATTAATTTTATCACAAACATTTTATCTTTCATAAGAAAACTTTATTTTTTTGTAAATTTATTTTAAATAAAATTGTGTTTTGTACTACATAACCACCTGTTAATGAACGAAGAAAAAATACCTTTGGAGATTCTGTTAAAGTCACATTTCCACCTAAGCCGTAAGTTGCAAACTTTCTTTTTTTAATGCTAATTTTCGTGGAGATTGACCCCATTTTTTCTGATGTTCTTGCCAAGCTTCTGGCATTTCATCCCATATTCTACCATCTAATAACTTACCTCCAGCTTTAGAAGTTCTACCACCGATTTGCTTAAAGAAAAATGCAACCTCTGCTTTTTGGCATTGGTCACGAATGTCTTCAGCCCATTCAATATTCATTGGACGATGTTTTTGACCAGATTCTCCACCAACAATGACCCAATCAATATTTGTGAGGTCAAGATTTAATGAACCTAACAATGGTTCACAGGAAAGAAAACGCACATTTGCAGGAACTTGACGAAGTAAATCAATACGAGAAACATAACTTTGATTTTCCACTGATACACCTAACCAGATATTTTTATGAAAGTCTAGATGTGGTGCTAATTCAACTAATCTTTCAGGTCTTTTTGTTAATATTTGATATATGTGATGAGGCGTAGCATGAATCACTTTAAAGACCTTTTGAATAAAATCTAAAGGTACTTCTTCATGAAAAAGATCACTCATTGAATTAACAAAAATTCTACTAGGAGTACGCCATTTTAAAGGTTCTGTCAATCTTTCTGGATGTAGAGTTAAATCAAATCCATTTTTAAAATTATTAGGAAAGCGTTTAGTAATAGCTTCTGCGTAGCAATGCACACAACCTGGACTAACTTTGTTACAACCAGTTGTGGGATTCCAAGTTTTATCTGTCCACTCAATACCTGTGTTTATACTAGACATGATGATTTAACCTCAGTCAGTTATGAATTTTGTAAGTTATCTGGATTTGATGTTTTTAATTCGTATGTACTATAATATAACAGATTTTATGAGTATCGAAAATAATTTTCTCCTAACTTACAATTTTTTATTTTTGCAGGTTTACAATATATAAAGTCATCCACAATAGACTTATGACACTAACCCTCAGCTTACCACCAGAATTAGAACAGTATTTAATACAAGAAGCACAACAGCAAGGACTTTCTGTGGAAACATACACATTGGAACTTATCCAAAAATCTATTTTCCAATTAGAGAAAAATTCATCTCTTGAAGAAACACCCACAGAAATTGTCATTGAAGGTATTCATCAGGGAATAAAAGAAGCATTAAGTGGACAAACTATACCCCTTTCACAAATGTGGGAAGGAATAGATGCAGAATAATAATGAACCACTACTAATTGAAATTGCTCTTACTCCTCGTTTTCAAAGGGATTTAAGAGAACTGGCTAAACGCTATCGTTCAATTCGTAGTGATGTTCAACCTTTAATTGATCAACTACAAGCAGGTGAAATTCCTGGAGATAGAATTGCGGGAATTAAATATCAAGTTTTCAAAGTTCGTATTAAAAATAGTAACATTCAAAAAGGAAAAAGTGGAGGATATAGGGTGATTTATTATCTGAAAAATGCTCAAGGAATTATACTCACTACAATTTATTCTAAATCTGATCTGACAGATGTGAGTAATGAAATAATTGAACAAGCAATAGCTCAATATGAAGAAGGAAAGACAATTCTAGATGACTAAAAGTATGCCCCAATTACTAGACGTAGTAGCACTCACAGTTGATTTACCTGAATATAACTTGTTACGTGGTCAAGTTGGTACAATAGTTGAATTATTAGCCGATGGTGCTGCGTTTGAAGTAGAATTTAGCGATTCCCTTCGGGATAGCTTCGCTTCACGCAATGGACAAACATATCAATCTGTTAGTTTACGTCCAGAGCAAATAATGGTTTTACATTTTGAGCCAAAATCCCCTAATTTAGTACCGGAAATGGTTACAGCGTAAGTAATTGTGGGTTGGGTTTAACTTTGTTCTACCCAACCTTCCGGACTTTGTTCCCATTCCTCTTGACGACGCTTAATAACTGAATGACCAAAAATAGAGTTGAATTGTTTGAAGATTGCTTGAACTGTTGTAGTCATGGCTTGAAACCTTTTTAAACTTAATTAATTTGGTGGTTGTGATTATTAAAATGTTATTGTTTAGTAATAGATTAGGTTGAGAAAACCCGACACTACTCATCAGTAGTATACCATAAATGTTGGGTTTCATTTCATTCAATCCAACCTACTCGTTGCCAATATCATCATCAAAAATAATTTCCTCACCCGCACCCCACATCATGTCATACATACCTTGACGCACAGCGCGATAAAAACTTGAATATTCCCAATCTTTTGGTGCTGTTACCAAATCATGTTTCACCGGATTATAATGAATATATTCAACATGATATTGAAAATCTATTTCATCTCTAATTAAATGTTCCCAAAACCGATATTGCCATATAGCCCGTTGTTTTTTCTTTTTTCTAGATACGGATATTTCTTCTGGTGAAATAGTTTCACATTTACGACTAAAATAACTTTTAATTAACCGCCAACGGGTAGAAAAATCATGATAATTTTCTGGTAAAGTCCAAATACAGTGGACATGATCAGGTAAAATAACAACAGCATCTATAATAAATGGATGTTTCTGTATTACATAACCAAAAGCATATCTTAATAAAGAAACATTTTTTGGTAAACATAATATTTTTCGTCTTTTCTCTGTCACCACTGTAAAAAAGTATGTTCCTCCTGCCACTTTAGCGCGGCGATATTCCATACTATAAATATCCTGTGATTAAAGTTGTGTTTTATAATCTTGATTTTACCCCGTAGGTTGGGTTGACGTAAGGAAACCCAACATTAATTATAATAAGTAATGGGACAGAATTAATTGCACAACTTATTTTTCTGTCACTTGTCACCTGTTCCCTCTCTCAACAAGTGAATTTAATTTTGTCCGACTACTTATTCTGGTGGGTGGTTTTGGGTAAGTTGACGGTATCTTTGTATTTTCCAGTTTCGGTCACAGTTTCAATGTAGGTGTGCAGGTTATCCGATCAATTATAGGAGATGGTATGATTGATTGTAGGGTGCGGTGAGCGATCGCTTGTTGCTGAACTGAGGAAAGATTAGTCAGTAACCCAGCCCTAAATGGACTGGGCCTGTAAGAGAAATCAAGCAAGCCGTACTGACCAGGCCACCCTGAGCGGGCTTGCCCTGAGCGAAGTCGAAGGGAGTCGAAGGGTAGCCGTTATTTGAGTCACGACACCCACCGAATGCGTTCGCGCCAGCCTGCCGTAGGCATAGCTAGTTCCCTGCGCTGTCATTTGCAACTAAACAGTTTTAAGGTCAGTGAAACAGTGTTGCAAGTCTAAAAAGCTCTTATAACAGGTCGTTCGCGCAGCGTGCCGTAGGCATCAGCTAACATTACCCCAGAAATGGGAGGCTATGAGTGAGCAAAACATTATGCGTACAGAGTTGGGAAATTTGAATCGGTAATTGTCCCGTTGAAGTGAATTACAAAAGCACCCCAAATTTCCCAACTCCAAGGCGGTAATGAAAAAATATTCAAAGCGGTTAAAACCTGAGTTTCCCAGTTACCGAGTATTCTTATGGTGAAACTCGAGTCCTTTCTGCTCTAGGATCTTTTATTCCCGTAAAGTGGTGCAGAAACTTACTGGTAATCTCTTTGCTGTCTACACTGGGTATAACAGATGTTTTGGTTTTGCACTTCTTCTTAAATCCCGTTGACATTACTTAGATACAGTGGTTAGATGGGTTATCTCTTAAACTACCTTGAGTTGTGTCAATTGAACATCCTCCCACATATCGAGTAAATCCCTTTGTCAATAGGGGTTGAGATGCGCTAACCCTGCTGCGCCCCTACCTCCTAATTCCTAAATTCTTCCATAAGATGGTGTTTGAAAAGTCATGATTGCTGTATCAAATATTTTACCCCTCCCTAACCCTCCCCTTATAAAGGGGAGGGAACTAGATTTTTATTGTTACTGATGATTGTTGGGTTAATCCTGAAATTGATAAAACCTTATAAAGGGGAGGGAACTAGATTTTTATTGTTACCCCCCTTTAGGAGAACGGGGGGTAACAATGTGATGAAAATTACGGGATACCACTTTTCAAACATTCTCCAAGACCATCTTTGTCAATTTTGCAAGCTGCGTAAGTCCTAAATTATTTAAAAAAATGGCAAAATGTGATAGTTCTATGATTCTAGTTGACAAGTACAGCCGAAATTCCCCCATACAACCTTGCTGTTAAATCCCACCGCCCATGAAAACAGTATTACTTGATGATCGTCAAAATTCCTTAGTGCAATGGGTAAGCCAAGCAACGGGTATAAATACTTTCGGGGTAAAAGTCCGATTGCTAGGTAATGACCTACATATTCTCTGTGAAAACGCTGAATGTCCACAACGCTGGCAAACCTTATCGGAGTTATTGCAGGCACTACAGCAAACTGATGTAGATACCCTCACCAATGACGAACAACCGTCAATATACCAAGTATTAATTTATGGTCGAAAAAAAGGGGAACACCGTCCTGAATGGTGCCATCGGGTATATTTAAATCAACTGGAACGACATTTAGAACAGGCACTATTGGCACAGACAGAAACGCCTATAAGCCCTGGAGGCTCGCTGATTATCTCTAATGAAAGTTTGGCACGTCAAGGGGATGGGGATGCCATTGCTCGCTATTTGAGCGAACATCTCAGCCATTTAGGTATAGCAATACAGGTAAAAATTAAACCCTCTGCGGCGAAAAATAACTCTCAGATTGTCGCTAATCGTCTTTGGGTATTTTGTCAGTCTAGCTATAGCCCTGATTCATCATTATTGGCAGAAACGGTAGCCCAAAAGCTCAGACATTTGCAGCTTGTCGGTTATCAGGATGCCATTATTGTTGCCCAAGTTCGAGGGGAAACAGAGCCAGATTGGCGGGTAAGAGTAGATTTGACACCTCCAGAGGTGATGTTAAAAGAATGGGCGCGATGGGGAGATGTGCAAGCGATCGCTAGAATATTAACTGAAGAATTATTAGGCTTCGAAATAGCATTGCAAACTTCCCTCAAAGAATCTACCTTGCACATCTTCTGTACCCCAGCTTTTGACCCCTTAGAAACCGCACCCGCACCGGATAAAACGACCGCACTACAAGCCATTGTCCCCCTACTCGAAAGTATTGCTCCTCAAGCCATTATCTCAGCCGCCATATACGGACAAAAAACCACAGACAAACAACCAACTTGGATAGATTGGGTATCTTTACCAGCATCTGAGCATCCATTCCTACTCACATCTGCATTGGAGCTTGCCCGTGCAGGTGATCAACCAGCCATGATTTTTTTACTAGAGCGACTACTCAATCCCAACCTAGATTGGCGATTGAAAACAGGTGGTATCCGGGTACTACTAGTTCGCAAAGAAGATTTATTACACATAATGTGTGATGCTCCCGTTTGTCCTACACGCTATCAAGTTTCTAGTAAAGTGACTCAATTTATCCGCCAACTGAAAATTTCTGGTATTACTGGTGTCCGTGTTTATGGTCGTCGTGCTGGTGATAAAGAACCCGTATGGCATCATGGGGCTGATCTAGAAGAACGTTCTCGATTAGTTCCTGAAGCAACACCAGAATTTGCCGCTACATCAGAATATGTAAATTCCCTAATGATAGATGAAAACAGTGAAGAAATTTTGCGTCCCGATTTAACCAATGAAAAAGTAAAAATTTTTCTCAAAGAAGCATCAAAGAATTGGGTACTAAACACCAATAAATTAATCAGAAATTTACTTTTAAACAGTCAAATATTTACACCATCTAATCAGGAAATAGACGAAAATCCCGATAATCAAGGAATTGGCAGCGGGATGATTTGGTTAGCATTAGGATTACTTCTCGCCTTACAAAGTGATTTTATGTTAGGCTACGTCGTCGCACATACTGTTAAAAATTCACCAAAAGCTAGTAATAATATTGTTTCACCATTATCCTCACAAGCACAAGCATCCTCACTATCACCAAATAATCAGAAAACATCATTTTCAAATCAACCAGGGACAACAGAATTACTTAATAATGATCCCTCCGCCTTTAATGCTTCTGGATTTATTAATGATAATAATGCTCAATCAGGAAATTTGCCAGCCGGACCATTAAAAGAAAAAGCCACTTCTACAGCTATTTTATTAGCAGCCAGATCGCAAATACCCACTTTTAATGCTAGGCAATTAGATGAACAATTAGCTCTATATAAACAGCGGTTATCTACAAAAAAACGTCCACCAGATGTCTTAATTGTTGGTTCTTCTCGCGCACTGAGAGGAGTTGATCCTGTCGCCCTTTCTAAAGCTTTATCCTCCCAGAATCATAGCAATATTGATATATTTAACTTTGGCATTAATGGAGCAACAGCCCAAGTCGTTGATGTTCTCATCCGTCAGGTTTTAGAACCCCAAGAACTACCAAAAATAATTTTATGGGCAGATGGTTCTCGTGCCTTTAACAATGGGAGAGAAGATATTACTTTCAATGCAATTGAATCTTCACCAGGATACAAACAAATATTGCAGAAATCTCCAACAAAAGTCAAAGCTAATGAAGGTAATAAAAATCTAAAAGATCCCACAGAAAAAGTTAGTAATAAACCTAAAACAGCAGATACTAATATCTATCAAACCACTAACGATTGGTTAAATCAGTCTGTAGCTAATTTATCTGCTAGTTATAAAAGCCGTGATCAAATTAAAATTCTTCTCCAAAAACAACTTCAATATCTACCTTTTAGCTATCAACATTCCCCAGTTAAATCAAAAGTCCACATCACTCATGATTCAGAAATAGACAATAATTCTTCTCTCCAAGGAGTTGATTTTGATGGATTCTTACCTTTATCTATTCGCTATAATCCCACCACATACTATCAAAAACATCCCAAAGTTTCTGGAGATTACGATAATGATTATAAATCTTTCCAATTAGCAGGTAAACAAGATCAGGCATTCCATTCCATGTTAGAGTTTACCAAAAATAATAATATCTCTCTCGTCTTTGTGAATATGCCTCTCACTTCAGATTATTTAGATCCCGTACGCATGAAATATGAGCAACAGTTTCAAGAGTATTTATTAACCTTTACCAATCATCCTCAATTTATCTATCGTGATTTAAGTCAGCTATGGACAAAAGCAAATGATTACTTTTCAGATCCTAGTCACCTCAATCGTTATGGTGCTTATGAAGTATCCAATAAACTAGCTATAGATCCAATGATTAGCTGGCCAACAAAATGATTAAATAGGAAATAGAGAATAGATGAGAAAATATTCTTCATCCTCATTCCTAACTTACGAAAAATAACAAAATACTTGTATTCTTTCTTCCTCATCACAAATTCAGAATTATCAATTAACAAACAATGAAATTTATATCAATTTTTTATGGGTTGTTTCTATTGAGTGTTTTAGGCATCTACTGGACTGTTAATTTAGCAAATATAAGATTATGGATACTGTTAATAGCTAGTCTTTTATTTTACGCATCTTTGAATATTCAATATTTACCATTGCTTTTAACACTAACTTTTATCAACTTCCATCTAGGTTTAGAAATTGGCAGTAATACTTCACCAGGAAAACATTCTCAAAACTGGAATTTATCTAATGAGGAATGGCAATTTGCTCAAGCTGACTGGAATCAACGCCGTCTTAAAGTATTGTGGATTGGCATAGGTTTTAATGTTTTTATTCTTTTAGGCTTTAAATACATAAATCATTTTCTAAATTTAGTTTTTAATCAGCCAACAAGTTCACCAGAATCATTGATTAAGTTAGTTGCACCTCTAGGAATTTCTTTCTTTACCTTTGAATGTATTGCTTATTTAATAGATATTTATCGTGGCGCTCAGGCTGCTACTAAATTTATCCAATTTGCCACATATAAATTATTTTTTGCTAAACTAATTTCTGGACCCATTACTCGTTACCATAATTTAGCGATTCAATTTGATACCCTCAGATTTCCCAGCATTGATAGAGTTGCTGAAGGAATGTGGTTAATTGCTAGAGGTGCAGTTAAAAAAGGTATCCTCGCTGATAATTTGGGTATATTTGTAGATTTATGTTTTGGTAACTTACAAAGGGCAGGTAGTACAGATTTGTGGTTAGCTACCTTTGCTTATGGCTTACAGTTATATTTAGATTTCAATGGTTATGTTGATATTGCTCGTGGTAGTGCTTTACTATTTGGGTTGGTTTTACCGGAAAACTTTGATTTTCCTTACTTCAGTACAAGTATTGCTGATTTTTGGCGACGCTGGCACATTACATTAGGTGATTGGCTACGTAATTATCTTTACTTTCCTTTAGGCGGTTCTCGGCGCGGATTAATGCGTACCTGCGGAAATTTATTGATAGTCATGTTAGTGGCTGGTATTTGGCACGGTTCAGCTTGGGGTTTTATTATTTGGGGTCTATTGCATGGTGTCGCTTTAGTAGTTCATCGTCTCACAGTTCTACTAAGCGATCGCTTGACAATTCTTAATTCATTTTGGCAAAATCCGCTAGGAGTTATTTTTGCTTGGCTTTTAACACAAATCATGGTTTTCACATCCTGGATTTGGTTTCGTCTCCCCAACCTCCAAGACTCCGCTTTAGTGATCAAAAACTTTTGGGGTCATGCCGGTGATCAACAATTTTCAGAAAAAATCTATGTAGAAGCCTTAAATATAAGTCAGTACCAACTTTCTTATTTGTTAATAGGCATAGCTTTAATAATGTTCATAGCATATACTTTTAAGCGAGGCATGAAATTAGAATTTAGCTGGCCAATTAAAATTGTTTTTGTTCCCCTATGTTTTTATGCAGTTTGGTTACTAGCGCCTGAGGGTAGTTTACCTTATATATACTTTGATTTTTAGAGGTGAATTTTCTGCTGCAATTCCTGTAAATCTCATCACATTAGGAAAACATATAACTGATATAACTAATACTAATTTTAATTATCTTTACAAATTTAAACTTATCCTCTAATGTTGTATTCAGGTAGGCAAAACAACCTACCAACATCATAAGAAAATAAAGCAATCATAAAATGACAACTACCTTACAACAGCGCGAAAGTGCTAATGTGTGGGATCGCTTCTGCGGTTGGATCACCAGCACAGACAATCGTTTATATATCGGTTGGTTCGGTGTATTAATGATCCCCACCCTCCTATCTGCGATCGCTTGCTTCGTAATTGCATTCATCGCCGCTCCTCCAGTTGACATTGACGGTATCCGCGAACCAGTTGCAGGTTCTTTACTCTACGGAAACAACATCATTTCCGGCGCAGTAGTTCCTTCCTCCAACGCTATCGGTTTACACTTCTACCCAATTTGGGAAGCTGCTTCCTTAGACGAGTGGTTGTATAACGGTGGTCCTTACCAGTTGGTAGTATTCCACTTCTTGATCGGCGTATTCTGCTACCTCGGTCGTGAATGGGAACTTTCTTACCGCTTAGGTATGCGTCCTTGGATTTGCCTAGCATTCTCTGCTCCTGTAGCAGCAGCAACCGCAGTATTCTTGATCTACCCAATCGGTCAAGGTTCATTCTCTGACGGTATGCCTTTAGGTATCTCTGGAACATTCAACTTCATGATCGTGTTCCAAGCTGAACACAACATCTTGATGCACCCCTTCCATATGTTGGGTGTAGCTGGTGTCTTCGGTGGTTCTTTGTTCTCCGCAATGCACGGTTCTTTGGTTACTTCTTCCTTAGTTAAAGAAACAACCGAAAACGAATCACAAAACTACGGTTACAAATTCGGTCAAGAAGAAGAAACCTATAACATCGTAGCTGCTCACGGTTACTTTGGTCGCTTGATTTTCCAATACGCTTCCTTCAACAACAGCCGTCAACTACACTTCTTACTCGCTGCATGGCCTGTAATTGGTATCTGGTTCACAGCTTTGGGTATCAGCACCATGGCGTTCAACTTGAACGGTTTCAACTTCAACCAATCCATCATGGATTCTCAAGGTCGTGTTATCGCTACCTGGGCTGACGTAATCAACCGCGCTAACTTAGGTATGGAAGTAATGCACGAGCGCAACGCTCACAACTTCCCCCTAGACTTGGCTGCTGCTGATGTTGCTCCTGTTGCTTTGAGCGCTCCTGCAATCAACGGTTAATCGGTTTAGTTAAATAGAAAACGCTCTCCAATTATGGGGAGCGTTTTTTTGTTCATTTTTCACATTCGCGTTTAGTCACATAATGCCGATAGCGAAACATGGCTTCTAGCTGTGCTTGCACTAACCAACCACTCATAAATTCTATGCCATCACCACCGGGCATAGCATAAGTAATATTATCGGTTAATTTAGTTTTGCCGTTTTCTTCTGTAAATTCATGACGATGTACCCAGGACTCAAAAGGTCCAGATATCTGTTCATCGGTAAATAGGCGATATTTTTCATAGTCTGTGTGCCGTGCTAACCAAGTTAAAGGTAAAATACCGAGAAAAAGCCGAAATTCTGTAATTGCCCCGGCTTCTAGCCCACCTTCACGTCTAACGATTTGTACAGGTTGCCAAGGTGGAGTGAGTATTTGGACTATATCTGGTCTTTCGTGGAATTTCCAAACTACTTCAACTGGTGCGTTAATGATTGAGGAATGTTTAAAGTGCAACATGAACAAAAAACCTAAAATTGAGCCTTTAGATTCATTATTGACAATTGTATGAGGAAATAGGCTGAAAACCTCGGAATTGTCATCTAAAAATAGTTAAATTTAGTATAACGAGAGAATGCACTAAAAAGCTGATGCGGCGATAGGGAAGTGCTGCTGCAAGCAGTTCGCTAATTGAGGTATAAAAAAATATTTTATCAAGTTTTTGGAATTTACCCGTTGATATATCATTTATTATGCAATAATGGGAGTCGAGAAGTAATTCGGTGGACCTCGTTTGTTTTTAGTATTGATAGGCTTTTTCCCTTTGGTATTTACAGACTTTTCTCCGAAATCTAAATCTCTACACTCTTATGATTTTGGAGAAAATCTATGTCAATTTATGTAGGCAACCTCTCTTATGAAGTTACCCAAGACGGCTTAAGCGAAATTTTCAAGGAGTATGGCACTGTAAAGCGTGTTCAGCTACCTACCGACCGAGAAACTGGTAAAGTTCGCGGTTTCGGTTTCGTAGAAATGGAATCAGAAGCAGAAGAAGAAAAAGCCATTGAAGCACTTGATGGTGCTGAATGGATGGGACGTGATTTAAAAGTGAACAAAGCTAAACCAAGAGAAGAACGTACTCCTTTTGGTGGTGGAAACCGGGGTGGTGGGAACTTCGGCGGTGGAAGCCGTAACCGTTACTAATATCCATAGATTTAAGGCCGATAAATATCCGCCTTGAGGATAATTAGGTTTAACAAAAGCTCAGGAGTGAATTCCTGGGCTTTTTCATGGCAAATTTTCTGCACAGGATCAATATTGACTTAACCCGTATTTCTCACGAACAATGTAATCGCAATTTCTATAACCCGTATAGAGAATCGGTTTCCGGCATTTTTTACTGGGTTGATTTTTGATGCAGTGTGAAACTCCAGAATCCAGATTTTACGAGGGTTTGAGAATTTTGGTGATAAATCCAGGGTAAAATGGCATCAAAAGAGATATTTTGGCAAATTGGCACAAGTTATGGACAAATATTATCATAATTAGGGGTCAGCACTTGTCAGCATGATTAGTCATAAAATGTTACTTTAGAAAACTATAACTAAGTCATATTTTCCGACATCTACCCATGCCTTATCTTATCACTGCTGGGGAAATTCGTTCCCTAATTACTGAACATAGCAAAGCTAAAACTCTGTGGATAGATACAGAAGTTGCTGATTATAAAACTCGTAATCCTAGATTATCACTAATTCAGGTGTTGGATAATCCTGAGGATATGACTGGTAATAGTGTTTATTTGTTAGATGTTCTCGATAAATCAGATGTAATTGCTGATTTTGTGGAAAGGATTATGACTAATGATGCTATTGAAAAAGTTTTTCATAATGCTGGTTATGATGTGCAATATTTGGGAGGTAAAAGAGCTAAAAATATTACCTGTACTTTGGCAATGGCTAAGAAAATTCCTATTTATTTACTACCGTTACCTAATTATCAACTGAAAACTCTAGCAACTGAACTTTGTAATTTTCATGATATTGATAAACAAGAACAAAGGAGTGATTGGGGAAAAAGACCATTAACTGAAGCGCAACTAGAATATGCTTATCTTGATTGTATTTATTTGGCTCAAGTACATTTAAGATTATTAGAATTAGAGGCTAATTTTCAGGTAGATCCAATTAAGGAAGATTTAAACTTATTGACTGCTAGATATAGAGAAATTGAACAGCAACAAAAAATACTTAAGTCAGAATTTGAGCATTTACAAGAACGGGTAAAAAAAGCGATGTTAGTCCAAAATATTGCCGAAACATCGCATTGTAAACTAACAAGTTATGAGCGAAAAACTTTTAAAACTCAGTTTCAGGAATTGGTAAATTTAGTAGAAAATCAAGGTGTTGATTTAGATTTTACTATTACTTTAACTGAAGATATTCGCAAAAATTTGGGGGTAAATCTGGAAAAGTTAACTGTAAATGTTGATACAAATACTTATTGGAAAGTCACTCCTAAAAATCAGGAAGATCAGGAAGATTAAGAGCAAATATTGAAAAACTCTGTGAACTAACTTTAATCATACTTCCGAATACTGGTATGAAAATTTTCATGAAAGTGCTAACAAAATTAACAGAATTATCAGCGGGAATCTAGTAATAATCTAAATCTAGATAGTAAGGATTTTATTTTTAATATTTACTAATATGCGGTGATTGGCTGGATAAATTTATTCATTAATTCTCAATAACTTCAGGGAATTTTATAATTTGACTTGAATATTAATCAAAAAGCAAACATATTGCAGAAGTAAGTAATTTAGTGAATGATTTACTCCCAGTAAGATGGCAATTTTTGGTAAATTATGAAATGGCAGTTATTGACACAAAAACAGCGAGGAGTAAACAGGGCATTCACTATAGCAATGTTTACAATTTTCAGTGGTATTATTTGCGTTTCTTGCAGTAATAATCAAGATGTTTTAGTAACGGAAAGGGGAGCAAGTACCCCCAATCCACAGATAGGGAGAGCATCTAAAGCTGGGGAATTTTATGTTCAGGGACAAACTCAACATCTTAAAGGTAATTCCCAAGCGGCTATTGCTGCCTATAGTAAATCTATTAGTCTTAATCCTGAGTATGCACCAGCATTTAAGGGGCGGGGATTAGTTTATTTTGATACTGGTAATAAAGAGGGAGCGATCGCGGATTATAATCAGGCATTGCGTCTCAATCCCAAGGATGCGGAAGCATACAATAATCGTGCTAATGCTTTTGCTTCTATCGGAGATTATAGAAGAGCGCTTGCGGATTATAATCAAGCAATTAGCATTGCACCAAAATCTGCCGAGGTTTACAATAATCGAGGTAATGCCCGTGCTAACCAAGGTGATAAGAATGGGGCGTTAGAGGACTATACTCAAGCGATTCGGATTGATCAGGAATATGCTGTAGCCTATAATAATCGGGGTAATGCTTATGCTGCAAGAGGAGAACAGCAAAAAGCAATCTCCGATTATAATGAAGCCGTTCGCATTAATCCTAATTTTGGTGCTGTTTTTAATAATCGCGGTAACGCCTATGCCGCAATTGGCGATAAACGGGGTGCATTAAAAGATTTACAGCGGGCAGCAGCTATTTTTGACAAACAAGGAAATAAGGACTTATATCAACAAGCAATGAAGAATATTGAGGAATTGGGTAAGTAATTTATACATTACCGATATGAATCCAATCTTCAACTTCCGCAAATTTTTCCTGTGCCTGTCTTTACGTGCGTAGCTGTTTGTCAATCTCAAATTTAGAAATGCCCCAGGCTTTCAACGACCCGAACTCATTCCACAGGTCAGAGCGCAGTTTACCCAAGCTCAAAGCGATTAAATCAAGTTCGTTAGATTTCCAGTTATTTAGTTTTTCAGTCCCTAAAATAGCGATTCTCGTAACGGTTAACTGATTTTTTACTTTGAGTTTCATGGACTTGGTTTGCTACGTCTTTTACCATTATACCCCCATTGACTCATATTGACTACTATTTGTTTCATGAATATTTTGCTCTTCGGCTATTTTTTCCTTGTAAGCCCGAAGAAAGTAAAGTTTGGAGGAAAAGCAGTGCATGATAGCCATAAAATCCTGCATCAACTCTTCGTGCGGCGATAGCTTGGCATTGTTCACCACAACAATTTTGCAGCCGTGAAGGTTGCAAAACCACTCAACGAACTCAAAACCAAATCTGCATAACCTGTCCTTATGTCCCACGACAATTTCAGAGATTTGATTCTGGGCAACTTGAGTCATTAATTTAAGAAAGTTTTTCCGCTTCCAGTTCATGCCACTAGCAACATCCTTGACGACTCGACATCCTGGGTAAGTTTTGCCTAAAAATTCTATTTGTGTGTCAAGGTCTAACAACTGGGTTTTTGTGCTGACACGGGCGTAAAGAACCCGC